>NZ_JAKSYA010000058.1:0-517 GCF_022829485.1 Methylobacterium sp. J-059 | reverse complement strand
CGCCGCTGGTCGTTGCCGGCGGTGGCGGTGGTGCGGGTTATTCGGCAAGCACGGGCGGTGGGGCCGGGCAGGCTACGACGGACGGTGAAGCCGGCGTGAGTGAGAATGGCCTCACCGGCGGTGCCGCCGGTACGAATGGCGGCGGCGGCGGTACGGGTTCGGGTTCGCAGCGCGGCGGCGGCGGCGGCGGCTTCTCGGGCAGCGGCGCGAGCGTCACGAACTCCCAAGGCGGTGGCTTCGGTGGCGCCGGCTACGGGGCGGGTCTCGCGGGCGGCAGTGGCGGGACTTTCGCCGGCGAGGGCGGCTTCGGCGGCGCCGGCGCCGGCAGCTATGACGGCGGCGGCGGTGGCGGCGGCAATAGCGGCGGTGGCGCCGGCGCCGGTAACCCTGGCCGGGCAGCCAGCGGCGGCGGCGCCGCCCCCTACGTCGATGCCGGTCCGCGCAACACCGCCCTGACCGCCGGCCGCCAGACGGACAACGTGCTCGTCGTCATCTCCGCCAACCACATCACCGGTCC
>NZ_JAKSYA010000055.1:0-145142 GCF_022829485.1 Methylobacterium sp. J-059 | reverse complement strand
CTACGTCTTCGCCACCGACGTGCGGGAGGTCCGGTGAGCCGCCTCGTGCCGCGCTCGCTCGTCTGGCGGCTGGCGCTGCTCCTGGTGCTGGCGGTGGTGGCCGCGCAGGCCGCGGCCTTCGCGATGTTCGCGAGCGAGGCGACCCGCGTCGGGCGCGCCGCCGGCCGCACCCAGGTGATCGACCGCATCGCCATCCTCGTCCGCCTGCTCGACACGGTGCCGGCGGACGCCGTCCCAGGCACCATCGCGGCCTTCAACTCGCCCAGGCACCACTTCTCGATCGGCCCGGCGAGCCTCGTCCCCGACGGGGCAATGGACGCCGACGAGGCCCGGCTGGCGCACGGCCTCGACCGCCGCCTGCAGGCGGATGCGACCGAGGCGCGCCTGCTCCTGGTCAAGCGCGACTCGGTCAGGCGCGACGTCGCCGACGTCGCCGACGACCCGCCGGCCGAGGGGCGCCGGGCCAAGCCGGAGGCACTCCAGGTCTCGGTGCACCTCGCCGACGGGCGCTGGCTCAACGGCGAGGCGCCGGTCGCGCTGCCGACGCCGCCCTGGATGCGCATCGGCCTGTTCCAGATCGCCGCCAGCGTCGTCGCCGTGCTCGCCGTGGTCGGTCTCGGGCTGCGCGGGGTGGTCGGGCCGGTGACAGCCCTGGCGCAGGCCGCCGAGGAGGCCGGGCGCGGCACGATGGTCGCGCCGTTGCCGGAATCGGGCCCCGCGGAACTGCGGACGATGACGATCGCCTTCAACCGGATGCAGGCACGGCTCCGGGCCTACGTCGACGATCGCACCCGGATGCTCGCCGCCGTCAGCCACGACCTGCGCACGCCGATCGCCTCGCTGTGGCTGCGCGCGGAGATGGTGGAGGACGAGGACCTCCGCGCCGGCATGGTGCGGACGCTGGGCGACATGAAGCGGATGGTGGAGGCGACGCTGTCCTTCGCCCGCGACGACGCCGCCTCGCAGGCGAGCGGCCCCCTCGACCTCGCCGAGCTCGCCCGCACGCTGGCCTCGGACCACGCCGCGCTCGGCCGCGACGTCACCCTGTCGGCCCCAGAAGCCCTTCCCTTCGCCGGCCGGCCCGACGCCCTGAGGCGGGCGCTCGACAACCTCGTCGAGAATGCGGTCCGCTACGGGCGACGCGCGCGCCTCGCGCTCGATCGCGACGGCGCGGACGTGCGCATCCGGGTCGAGGACGACGGGCCGGGCATCCCTGCCGACCGGGTCGAGGCGATGTTCGAGCCTTTCGCCCGGCTCGACGATTCGCGCAGCGACGAGACCGGCGGCACCGGCCTCGGGCTCGCCATCGCGCGCTCGGCGATCCGCGCGCATGGCGGCGAGATCCGGCTGCACAACCTGCCGCAAGGGGGCCTGCGCGCGGAGGTCGTCCTGCCGGGGGCGGGACGCTGACGCCGGTCGCGGCGTTCAGCCGGTCTCCGGCGCCGCGCGCATGAAACCGAAGTCGCAGCCCGCGTCGGCCTGCTCGACCGTCTCGTAGAGCAGGCGCGCGTAGCCGCGGGCGGCCCAGGCCGGGCGCTCGGCCGGACCCGCCTCGGACCGGCGCCGCTCCAGCTCGGCGTCGTCCACCAGGAGATCGATGCGACGGGCCGCCGTGTCGAGGCGGATGCGGTCGCCGGTGCGGACGAGCCCGAGCGGGCCGCCGTCGGCCGATTCCGGGGTGACGTGCAGCACGATCGTGCCGAAGGCGGTGCCGCTCATCCGCGCATCGGAGATGCGGACCATGTCCTTCACCCCAGCGGCGAGGATCTTCTTCGGGATCGGCAGGTAGCCGGCCTCGGGCATGCCGGGCGCGCCCTTGGGGCCCGCGCTCTGCAGGACGAGCACGTCGTCGGGGCCGACGTCGAGGTCGGGATCGTCGATCCGCGCGGTCATGTCGGGGATCGAGGCGAACACCACCGCGCGGCCCTCGTGCTGGAGCAGCGCCGGGCTCGCGGCGCTGTGCTTGATCACGGCGCCCCGCGGCGCGAGGTTGCCGCGCAGCACCGCCATCGCGCCCAGCGGCTTGATCGGGTTGTCCCGCGACCGGATCACCGTCTGGCCCGGGACGTCCTCGGCCGCCGCGGCCACGTCGCGGAGCGTCCCGCCGGCCACCGTCCCGGCGTCGAGGTCGATCAGGTCCCCGAGTTGCGCCATCAGCTTCGGGACGCCGCCGGCATGGTGGAAGTGCTCCATGTAGTGGTCGCCGGACGGCTTCAGGTCGACCAGCACCGGCACCGCACGGCCGAGCCGGTCGAAGGCGTCGAGGTCGATTCCGTGCGGCGTGCGGTTGGCGATGGCGGTGAGGTGGATCAGCCCGTTGGTCGAGCCGCCGATCGCCTGGAGCACCACCTGCGCGTTGCGGAACGCGTCCGGCGTCAGGAGCTCGCTCGGGCGGGGACCGCCCGAGACCGCCATCTCGGCGGCGCGCCGGCCGCTGGCCTCGGCGAGCCGGATGCGCTCGGCGTGCGGCGCGGGGATCGTCGCTGACATCGGCAGCGACAGGCCGAGCGCCTCGGCGATGCAGGCCATGGTGCTGGCCGTGCCCATCACCATGCAGGTGCCGACGGAGGGCGCGAGCCGGCCCTCGACGGCGGCGATCTCGGCCTCGTCGAGCTGGCCGGCGCGGTGCGCGCTCCAGAGCCGGCGGCAATCGGTGCAGGCGCCCAAAACCTCGCCCTTGTGGTGGCCCACCACCATCGGCCCGGTCGGGATCACCACCGTCGGCAGGTCGGCGCTGGCCGCAGCCATGATCTGGGCCGGCAGGGTCTTGTCGCAGCCGCCGATGACGATCACCGCGTCCATCGGCTGGGCGCGGATCATCTCCTCGGTCTCCATCGCCATCAGGTTGCGCAGGAACATCGAGGTCGGGTGCGCGAAGCTCTCGTGGATCGAGATGGTGGGGAACACCATCGGCATCGCGCCGGCGAGCATGACACCGCGCTTGGCCGCCTCGATCAGCGCCGGCACGTTGCCGTGGCATGGATTGAAGTCGCTGGCCGTGTTGGTGATGCCGACGATCGGCCGGTCGAGGGCGTCGTCGGAATAGCCCGCCGCCTTGATGAAGGCCTTGCGCAGGAACAGCGAGAACCCGGCATCGCCGTAGCTGGTGAGACCCTTTCGCAGACCCTTGCTCATCGTGCCGTTCCTCGCTCCGATGCAGGTTCACACACTCGGCGGCTCGGTTTCGGATCGGGGGCCGCCCGGCTCCCTCTCCCATGGGGAGAGGATTGAAGTGAGAGGCGTGACCTCTCCGGAGGCTCACGCCCCTCATCCTGTCCTTCTCCCCCATGGGAGAAGGGACCCGCGCGATGTCACGGCTCCCAAGCGCCGTGTGCGCCCGCCTCCGCGCGCGCACCGCCAGCCGTCAGCGTTCCAGCGCGGCCGGGTTCACGAGGTTCCGCGGCCGCTCGCCGGACAGGATCCTGAGCATCTCCTCCACCGCCCCGAGGCCCATCGCGCGCAGGCTCGTGGCGGTGGTTCCGGCGACGTGCGGCGTCAGCAGCAGGTTCGGGCAGGCGTGGAGCGGATGGTCGGGCGCCAGCGGCTGATGCTCGAACACGTCGAGCGCCGCGCCGCCGAGCCGGCCCGCGTTCAGCGCCGCCACCACCGCGTCGGTCACGACGATCGGCCCGCGGGCGACGTTGATCAGCACCGCACCCGGGCGCATCCGCCCGATCAGCGCGGCGTCGACCAGCCCGCGCGTGGCGTCGGTGAGCGGGCAGGCGATCACCACCGCGTCGCTGCCCGAGAACAGCGTCGCGACGTCCACCGGCTCGACGAGCCCGCCATGGTCCGATGCGGTCCGCGACGCCCCGAGCACGCGCAGGCCGAAGCCGTGGCGGGCGATTCCCGCGACGCGGCGGCCGATCTCGCCCATCCCGAGGATGCCGAGCGTGGTGCCGCCGATCTCGGCGAGGTCGTTGGCGCGGGTCTTGGCCGCGAGCCAGCCGTCCCGGCGCAGGCCGGCATCGACCTCGGCGAGCCGCCGCCGCAGGGCGAGGAGGGCGGAGAGGACGTACTCGGCCACCGCCCCGGTGTTGCTGCCGGGCAGGTTCGCCACCGGGATCCCGCGGGCAGTGGCGGCCGCCAGCGGCACGAAGTCCAGCCCGACGCCGTGGCGGACGATGCCGCGAAGCTTCGGCGCGTGGTCGAGGATGTCGTCGGGCAGCTGCGCGCGCACGATCATCCCGGCGGCGTCGGGGGCGAGCGCCCGCAGGGAGGACGCCGCCGTGTCGGGGGCGACGACGACGCGGGCATGGGGCGCCAGCATCGCGACCGCGTCGGGGTGGATCGGGTTGGTGAGGAGGACGAGGGGCAGGGGGGTCAAGGAACGGCCTTTCTCGCCTTGGGCATTTCAGCCCGTGAAGCGCGCCAGCGTGACCGCCGTGTCGCCGTAGATCCGCCGTTCCAGGTCGGTGAACCCCGCCGGCAGAGCAACGACCGCGTCGGCGGATTCCTCGATCACCACCAGGGCGTCGGGCGTCAGCCAGCCGCCCTGCGCGGCCGCCGTCAGCGCTGCGGGCGCCAGGTCGCGGCCGTAGGGCGGATCGCAGAACACCAGGGAGAAGCGACCGGTGGTGCCCGAGGGGCCGAGCTTGGTCGCGTCCCGCCGGAACAGGCGGGTGCGCCCCTCGGCGCCGAACTGCTCGATGTTCTCGCGGATGACGCCGCGCGCCTCCGCCCCCTCGTCGACCAGCAGCGCGTAGGCCGCGCCGCGGGACAGGGCCTCGAAGCTCAGCGCGCCGGTGCCGGCGAACAGGTCGAGGATGCGGGCGCCCGGCACCGCGTCGTCGTAGGCGTGGGCCAGAACGTTGAACAACGCCTCCCGCAGGCGGTCCGAGGTCGGGCGGATCGCGTCGGAGCGCGGGGTGGCGAGGCGCCGGCCGCGCCAATCCCCGCCGACGATCCTCACCGCCCGCCGCGGCCGGGCGGACGGCCGCCGCCGGGCCGGCCGCCGGGCTTCGCACCGAACCCGCCGGACGGCTTGCCCCCGAACCCGCCGGGCTTGCCGCCCGCCGGACGACCGGCCCCGCCGCCGGGTCGGCCCTGGCCGCCCTTGAACCCGCCCTCGCCGCGCGGCTTGAAGCTGCCCTCGACGCGGCCCTTGTAGCCGGTCTCGCGCTCGCCGCCGGGCTTGCCGCCGAAGCCGCCCGACGGCTTTCCGCCGAAGCCGCCGGGCTTCGCACCGAATCCGCTGGGCTTGCCGCCGAACCCGCCGGGTCGATCGCCCGGCTGCCCGGCCGGCTTCTTGCCCTGGTAGCCGCGCCCCTCCGGGCGGACGCCCTCGGCGCGGCCGCCGTCCCGGCGCTCGCCCTGGTACCCACGCGATTCACCGCGGTCGCCGCGCGGGCGCTCGCCGGACTCCTGCCCGCGGAACCCCGTGCCGCGATCGCTGCGCGGGGGCCCGCGATCCGCGCCCTCGTTGAAGCGCGGGGTGTAGGGCCGCTCCGGGCGGGCGCCCGCGTCGCGGTCGTCGCGCCGGCGCTGCGGCTTCGCGCCGTTCTCGTCGCGGGCGTAGCGGCGCTGCGGCTGCGCCTCCTCGGCGGGCGCCGGGCTCGCCGACAGCCGCTCGACGAGGACGCGCCGGTCGCCGGTGTTGATCGCCCCGACGCGCTCGCGCCCGCGGCTCTCGGCGGCCGCCGCCCGCTCGGCCTTCGGGTCGGCGCCGCGGCGCGGCACCTTGGAGGGCCGGAAGCCCTCCGGATTGTCGGATTCGCCGGCGCGCCAGACGGACCGGCGCGGACCGGCGCCCATGCCGCCGGTGGGCACGCGGGCCGGCGCGGCCGGGCGCACCGGGCGCCCGCCGGAGGGCGCGCGGCCGCGGGGCGCCTCGTCCCGGCGCGAGCGCTCGGCCTGGGCCTCCTTCTTCGGGCCGCCGAAGGGCGCGATCGGCTCGCGCACCGGGCTCGCGAAGTCGACGCCGGCCTGGCTCGCGAGGCCCTTGCCGAGCTGCTCCTTCAGGACCTTGGTCTTGATCTCCTCGGTCAGCCCGACCTCGAGGTCGCCGAGCTGGAACGGCCCGAACGACAGCCGGATCAGCCGGTTCACCGACAGGCCGAGATGCTCGAGGATGCGCTTAACCTCGCGGTTCTTGCCCTCGCGCAGGCCGAGCGTCAGCCAAACGTTGTCGCCGCTGACGCGATCGAGGGTCGCCTCGACCGGGCCGTATTCCATGCCGTCGATGGTCACGCCCTTGCGCAGCTGGTCGAGCTCCATCTGCGTGATGTCGCCGAAGGCACGCACGCGGTAGCGGCGCAGCCAGCCGGTATCGGGATGGGCGATCACCTTGGCGAGGCCGCCGTCGTTGGTCAGCAGCAGCAGGCCTTCGGTGTTGATGTCGAGGCGGCCGATGGCGACGACGCGCGGCATCTCCTCGGGCATCACCTCGAACACGGTCTGGCGCCCTTCCGGGTCGCGCGCCGTGGTGACGAGGCCGCGCGGCTTGTGGAAGATCCA
Source organism: Methylobacterium sp. J-059 (assembly GCF_022829485.1). Classification (NCBI taxonomy): domain Bacteria; kingdom Pseudomonadati; phylum Pseudomonadota; class Alphaproteobacteria; order Hyphomicrobiales; family Methylobacteriaceae; genus Methylobacterium; species Methylobacterium sp. J-059. The sequence continues at coordinate 138,686 of NZ_JAKSYA010000055.1, read as the reverse complement.
GAGCCGGGTGCGCTCGCGCGTCGGCAGCGGCTCGCCGTCGACGGTGATGGCGTCGGAATCCGTCACGTTGATCGCCGGCGTGTCGAGCACGCGGCCGTTCAGCGTGATGCGGCCTTCCGCGATCATCGCCTCGACGTCGCGGCGCGAGGCGATGCCGGCGCGGGCGATCGCCTTGGCGATGCGCTCGCCCTCGTAGGTCTCGGGCGCAGCGGGGGCGGCCTTCGCCGGCGCGGTCTCGGGGGCCGCGATCTCGGAAGCCGTGGCCTCCGGCGCGGCGGCCTCGAGATCCTCGAGCTCGGCCTCATCGACGGGGGCCGACGCTGCCGGGGTCGGCTCGGCCGCGGCCGGGCGGCGGCGCAGGGGGGCGTCGCCGCCGCGCTCCTTCGAAACCTTCTCCTTGGCCGGGCGCTCGTTGGCGTGCCGGTCCTTGGGTCGGTCGCGGGCCACGCGCTCCCGCGGCGCCTCGTCGTCCGCGGACCGGACGTTGGCGTCGGTGGCCGGGCTCCAAGGCTCTGGACGGGAAGGCTCGTCCTGAGAGGCCGCCTCACGGCGTGCGGGCTCGGCGTTCGCCGGGGTCTCGGGCGCCTGCGTCGTCTCGGGACCGCGGACGGGCTCGTCCGCGGAGGGGGTGGTCGGATTGTCGCTCATCGGCAAGCCCATAACAGAGCGGGCCCCGCCGCGCGAGACGGATCGTCGCTCAGGGGCGTCCGGCCAGCAGGCCGAGCCCGAAGCCGACGAAGATCGCACCGGTGGCCCGGTCGAACAGGCGCCGCAGCGCAGGCCTGGCGAGATGGCGCGCGAGCTGCCGGCCGCCGAGGGCGTAGACGGCATACCAGAACGCCTCGGCGGCGGCGAAGGTCGCGACCAGGATCGTCAGCTGCAACCCCTGATCCGCGGCGGGATCGATGAATTGCGGCAGGAACGCCGCCGCGAACAGCAGGAGCTTCGGGTTGCTCGCCCCGATCAGGAACCCGCCCCGGAACAGGCCGCCGGCGGAGGGGGCGATCGGTCCCGTTCCGACCTGCGGCACCCCGCCGGCCCCGCGCCACGCCTGAATCCCGAGGAGGACCAGGTATGCGACGCCGGCATAGCGCAGCCCTGCGAACAGGTTGGGCGAGGCGGCGAGCACGGCGCCCAGCCCCGTCGCCGAGGCGCAGAGCACCAGCACCACGGCCGACAGGCACCCGGCCATGGCGAACAGGCTGGCTCCGAGGCCGAAGCGAAGGCTGCGCGTCATCACGTGCAGCATGTTCGGGCCGGGGGTGCCGGAAAGCAGGAAGACGGCGCAGAGGAAGAGCGCCCAGGTTTGGGGATTCATGGACCGGACAGGGTGAGGTGAGGGCACCTGAGGCTACGCCCGCACGCGTTCCAATGCACCCCGCCCAGTGCACCCTGGAACGCGAGAAGGGCGGCCCGATCCGGGCCGCCCTTCTCACAACGCAGAACTAGTCCGGCCGGTCAGAGCCGCGGCGCGCGTCCGCGCATCACGCCGAACACGGCGGAGACCAGGAACAGGGCGATGGCCACGAAGAAGACGATCTTGGCCGCCTCCATCGCCGTCCCGGCGATGCCGCCGAAGCCGAGGAGCGCCGCGACCAACGCGACCACGAGAAAGGTGATGGCCCAACCGATCATGCAGACCTCCTGGAAACGAATGCGTTGATGCAAGGCCGGGGGACGCACCGACCGGCCGACCGAACCCCGATGCGGAACGAAACCCGCATCCGCACCGGGGGATGCGTTGCTGCGAGGCTTACTTGCCGACGGCCGACTTCACGTCGCCCTTGACGCCCTCGGCCTTGCCCTTGGCTTCCTGCGCGGCGCCGTCGGCCTTCAGGTTCGCGTTGTCCGTCGCGTTGCCGATGCCCTGCTTGGCCTTGCCGACCGCCTCGTTGGCGGCGCCCTTGATCTTGTCGGTGGTGCTGCTCATCGCCGGCTCCTCATCCTGAATGCGGCCGTGCCGCGTTGGATGAGAAACGGCCGGCCCCGGCTGAATGTTCCGCCGATTAACATTCCTCGGACGGTGGTCGATGTGCCGGCCGGTGCGGCGCGCTTTGCGGCGGCGGTGCCGGCGGCTAGGAACGTCCTCGTGCCCCACTCGATCCCTCCCGCGAAGACGTCGCCGTTCGATCTCGCCTTCGCCGCGGCGCGCCGCGCGGCGGAGGCTGGCGAGGTGCCGGTCGGTGCCGTCATCGTGCGCGGCGACGTCGTGCTGGCGGTGACGCACAACCGGCCGCGGGCGCTCAACGATCCGACGGCGCATGCGGAGATCCTGGCGATCCGCGCCGCCTGCGCCGCCCTCGGCGACGACCGGCTGCCGGGCTGCGACCTCTACGTGACCCTGGAGCCGTGCCCGATGTGCGCGGGCGCGATCGGCTTCGCGCGGATCCGGCGGCTCTATTACGGCGCCGCCGACCCCAAGGGCGGCGGGGTCGAGAACGGCGCACGCGTGTTCAACCATCCGACCTGCCACCACGCGCCGGACGTGTATGGCGGCTTCCGCGAGGACGAGGCGGCGGCACTGCTGCGCGCCTTCTTCCGCGAGCGGCGGGACTGACCCGTCGCCCCTGCGCGCGAACCGGCCCCGCCCGCCCGACGTTGCCCCGTCGAACAACCCGGAAGCCGCCTCCATGAGACCGACCTATCATCGCGCCCTGATCGTCGGGGCCGGCTCGGGCCTCAGCGCGGCGCTCGCCCGACAACTCGCCGCCGACGGCCTGCGGGTCGGGCTGGCGGCCCGCGACGTCGGCAAGCTCGACGCGCTCGCCCGCGAGACCGGCGCGGCGGTCCACGCCTGCGACGCGAGCCGGCCGGACGACGTCGAGGCGCTGTTTGCCGCGATCGAGCCGGCGCTCGGCGGCCCGCCGGACGTGGTGGTCTACAACGCCAGCGGGCGCGTGCGCGGCGCGATCGCGGAGCTCGACCCGGCGGCCGTCGCCCAGGCGCTCGCCGTCTCGGCCTTCGGCGGGTTCCTGGTGGCGCAGGCGGCCGCCCGGCGCATGCTGCCGGCCCGGCACGGCGCGATCCTGCTCACCGGCGCCTCGGCGAGCGTGAAGGGGTTCGCCGGCTCGTCGGCCTTCGCCATGGGCAAGTTCGCCCTGCGCGGCCTGGCCCAGAGCCTGTCGCGCGAGCTGCAGCCGCAGGGCATCCACGTGGCCCACTTCGTCATCGACGGCGCGATCCGGAACCCCGCCCGCGCGCCCGAGGCGCTGGATGCCCCCGACAGCCACCTCGACCCGGAGGCCATCGCCCGCAGCTACCGCGACGTGCTGCGCCAGGATCGCAGCGCCTGGACCCAGGAGCTGGAGCTGCGCCCCTGGGTCGAGCGGTTCTGAGAGACCTGCGGCCTCACCCGTGCCGCAGGTCGCCCACCGGCGCCGGCGGGGGCCGGAAAGGTTGCGCGGTCGCGGGGATCTTAAACGGCAGGACGTTCGAGGGACGCCCGTCCGCGACCGGGGGCGACGGCCGCCGGCGGCCCGGCCGGAGGATCAGGCCGACCACGAGCCGGCTGCAGCCGCGCGCGGCGTGACGCTGCGCCCGGTTTCGCGTCCAGATCGGAAAATCCTGGCGGTTTCGCATGTCGGGCTCCCTCGTCAGGCTCGGACACGAGAGAACACCGCGATTCCGACGACCCGCACATCACCCGTTTGGGGGATGCCCCCGGCGATCGGTAAACGGCTGCGATGGGTCGGCTCAGGCCGGGTCCGGGCGCGCGGCGACGGCCTCGATCTCGACGAGGTAGCCGTGGTGCAGGCCCGGCACCGGCACCACGGCGCGGGCGGGGCGGGCCGCGCCGAACATCTCCGCGTAGATCCGATCGAAGGCCGGCCAGTTCTCGACGCCGACCAGGTAGGCGGTGACCTTGAGCACGCGCTCCGGGCCGCATCCGGCCGCGCCGAGGATGGCGAGCACGTTGGCCAGCGCCTGCCGGGCCTGCTCCTCGAACGGGCGGTCGAAGGTATGGCTGCCGTCGGGGCGGGGCCCGAGCTGGCCCGAGACGAAGACGAGGTCGCGCCATGCCGTCGCCTGGGCATAGTGCCCGGCGGGCTCCGGCACGGCCTTCGTCGCGATGCGCTCGATCGGATCTGTCATGGGGAGGATCACCAGCCGGCGATGCGGGGCCACGTGGCGGAGACGCGCCCGGCGGCGTCGAGCACGTGGTAGCTTCCGTGCTGCGCGGCGGTGGCGCAGGCATGGTTGGGCAGGATGCGCAGGCGCGCGCCCAAGGCAAGGTCCGGCAGCGCGGCGGCGGATCCGGGGCGGAGGGCGACGATGCCGTGCTCCTGGTTGGCGTCGCGCACGATCAGGTCGGGATAGGGCGTCCCCGCCGGATCGCAGACGATCCCGTAGCCCTGGTCGACGGCTTGGCGCGCGGTGCCGCGGTCGCGCGACAGCGCCATCCATCCGGCGTCGACGATGATCCAGCCCTTCGCGCGCTGGTGCCCGATCACCGTCGCCAGCACCGACAGGACGATGTCCCCGGTTGCGCAGGTGCCGATGCCAGCCTGGAACAAGTCGCCGAACATGAAGACGCCGGCCCGCACCTCGGTCACGCCGTCGAGCGCCTCGGCGAACCGCGCGGTCGGGGTCGAGCCGATGCTGACCACGGGGCAGGGGAGGCCGGCGGCCCGCAGGTGCCCGGCCGCCGCGACGCCGGCCGCGCGCTCGACCTCCGCCGCCGCCGCGATCCGCTCAGGCTCGCTCAGGCCGTAGCTGTCGCCGGCATGCAGCAGCACCCCGCGCAGCACCGCGCCCCCGGCGACGAGGACGCGGCCGATCGCCGTCAGCGTCCCGGCGTCGTCCGGCGCGACCCCCGAGCGGTGCCCGTCGGCGTCGACCTCGATCAGGACGGGCAGGGGCGCGCAGACGGGATCGCGGTTGGCCGCCACCCACGCCGCGACGGCCTCGGCCTGCGCCACGCTGTCGAGGACGATCGCGAGGTCGGCCCCGTATTGCCGGCGGATGCCGCCGACCCGATCGAGCTTCTGCGGCGCGATGCCGACGCCGTAGGTGAGGTCGGTGACGCCGCCCTCGGCGAAGTAGGCGGCCTCGCGCAGCGTCGAGACCATGGCCGGCCCGCGCGGGCCGGTCATCGCGCGGCGCGCCACGTCGAGGGACTTCGCCGTCTTGAGATGGGGCCGGAAGGCGACGCCGAGGCCGGCGAGCCGCGCCCGCATCCGCGCGACGTTGGCGGTCAGGCGCGCCTCGTCGAGGAGCAGGCAGGGGGTGTCGAGGGCGGCGAGCGAATCCGCGGCGACGTCGGTGACGGCCATCGCGACCCCTTTCCGATTCCGGTCCCGGCCTTCTAGGCAGATGCCGGGCGCAGGGCTAGGTGGTCGAGACCGTCGCCCGGCTCGGAGAACCGCCATGACAGACGCGAACGCCGTCATCCTCCGAGCGTTCGGCGCCCCCGAGGCGATGCGCCTCGAAGCCGTCGACCTGCCCCCGCCCGGACCGGGCGCGGTGCTCCTGCGCCAGACTGCGATCGGCTTCAACTTCATCGACGTCTACCAGCGCAAGGGGGTCTACCCGCTGCCGCTGCCGACCGGGCTCGGCCACGAGGCCGCCGGGCGGATCGAGGCGCTGGGCGAGGGCGTCGCGGGGTTCCGGGTCGGCGACCGGGTCGCCTACATGAACGCGGGCCTCGGCAGCTACGCCGACCGGCGCGTCGTGCCGGCGGACAAGCTGGTGGCGATCCCCGACGCGGTCTCGGACGAGGACGCCGCCGCCCTGCTGTTCAAGGGGATGACCGCGCAGTACCTGCTCCGGCGCACCCATGCGGTCCAGCCGGGCGAGATGGTGCTGGTCCATGCCGCGGCCGGCGGCGTCGGGCAGATCCTGTGCCGCTGGGCCAAGGCGCTCGGCGCCACCGTGGTCGGCACCGCGGGATCGGCGGAGAAGTGCGCGGTGGCGCGCGAGGCCGGCTGCGACGTGGCGATCGACTATTCGCAAGGGGGCTGGCCCGAGGCGCTGCTCGCCGCCACCGGCGGCCGCAAGGCGCGGGTCGTCTACGATTCGGTCGGCCGCGACACCTTCCTGCATTCGCTCGACCTCGCCGCGCCCTTCGGCCTCGTGGTGCTCTACGGCGCCGCCTCCGGGCCGGCGCCGGCGATCGAGCCGGAGCTGCTGAACAAGAAGGGCTGCCTCTTCCTCACCCGCCCGTCGGTGTTTCCGCACAATGCCGACCCCGCGGACCTGCGGGCCAACGCGGCCGAGGTCTTCGCCGCCATCGCCTCGGGGGCGATCGTCGCGCGCATCGGCGCGCGGTTCCCGCTCGCGGAGGCGGTCGCGGCGCACCGCGCGGCGGAGGCACGCGAAACGACGGGATCGATCCTGCTGCTGCCGTGAAGCACGCCGCCCGTCAGGTCGCCCGCACCACCACCTCGACCAGGTTCGGCGCGCCCGACCGGATCCCATCCTCGATCGCCGCCGCGATGTCGGCCGCCCGGGTCACGCGCCGCGCCGGCACGCCCATCGAGGCGGCCAGCGCGACGAAGTCGATGCGCGGATCGACGAGGTCCATGGCGATGAAGCGGTTGGCGCGCACCGACGCGTAGTGGGATTGCGACTTCATGTAATTCTTCAGGATGTTGTACTCGGCGTTGTTGATCACCACGAAGGTCACCGGCAGCGCTTCGTGGGCGGCGGTCCACAGCGCCTGGGGCGAGTACATCGCCGCGCCGTCGCCGACGACGCAGACCACCGGCGCGCGGTCGAGGCCGAGCGAGGTGCCGACCGAGGCCGGCATTCCCCAGCCCAGGACGCCGCCGCGCATCGAGGCGTACTGGTGCGTCCTGTCGCTGTGCAGGAAGGTGCGCAGATGCGCCATCGTCGCCGGCGCCTCGTCGACGATGGCGGTGTCGGCGCCGACGGCGCGGGCGATCTCGCGGGCGGCGACCAGCGGCGCGATCACCGGGTCGGCGAAGGCGGCGTCGGCCGCCTCGGTCAGCTTTCCGCGACGGGCCGCGTAGATCCGCGCGGCCGCGACCCGCAGCTCGGCATAGGCGTCGGCCCGCTCCGCGAGGCGCGGCCTCAGGAGCGGCAGCAGCGCGTCGAGGGAGGCGCGCACGTCGCCGACCATCGAGAGGGTGGTCTCGTAGGTGCGCCCGAGGTCGCGCACGTCCGCCGAGAGCTGGAACACCTGCGTGCCGGCCGGCACCGCCGAGCCTTCCGTGTAGAGCACCGTGATCAGCGACTTGCCGCCGAGCGCGAACACCGCGTCGTAGGCGCCGAGGATGCCGGCGATCTCCGTGGCCTTGGTCGGCAGGTTCCCGGCCCAGAGCGGATGCGCGGTGGGGAAGGGGATGTGGGCCGGCCAGGACGAGCCGTAGACCGGCGCGCCGAGGAGGTCGGCGAGCGCCACGGCCTGGCCGGAGGCGTCGCTGGCGTCGATCTCGTCGCCGGCGATGACGGCGAGGCGCCCGGGCGCTACCGCGGCGAGGTAGTCGGCGAGCCGCTCGAGCGAGCCCGCCACGGCGCAGCGGTCGATCGTCGAGACGCCGCCGGCGGGCGCGGCGGTCATCGCCTCCATCACGTCCATCGGCAGCGACAGGAAGACCGGGCCCGAGGGCGCGGCCGAGCAGTCGTGGAAGGCGCGCCGCAGCAGGATCGGCAGCTGGTCGGCGTTGGTGACCTCGCGCGCCCACTTCACGGCGGGCGTGGCGAGGCTGACGAGGTCGCCGAACAGCAGCGGATCGGTGATCGCGTGACGCGAATCCTGCTGGCCCGCCGTCACCACCAGCGGCGTGCCCGAGACGTGGGCGTTGATCAGGTTGCCGAAGCCGTGGCCGAGGCCGCCGGCGGTGTGGAGGTTGAGGAAGGCGGGCCGGCGCGCGGCATGCGCGTAGCCGTCGGCCATCGCCACCGCGCTCGCCTCCTGCAGCGCCAGCACGTAGGCGATGTCGGGGGTCTCGGTGAGCGCGTCGATCAGCGGCAGCTCGGTGGTGCCGGGATTGCCGAAGATGTAGCGGACCCCCTCCGAGCGCAGCACCTCGAGCAGCACCATCGCCCCTCGGCGGCTTCCGAGCGCGTCCACCGTCGCAATCGCCATGGCCGTCCTTTCCGTCCCGTCGCGCGGCCGAGGCTACGCCGATGGCCGCACGGGGCAACCGTCCGGCGCGGTCAGAGCGCCAGGTGGGCCGCGACCGCCGAGGCGGCGCGCACCGCTCCCTGCGAGGCGCCCGTCGCGTAGCGGATCGCGTGGCGCGCGACGCGGTTGCGCACCCGGCGGACCGCCCAGGGCAGGGCGGTCTCGGTGGCGAGCGCGCGGGCGTAGAGGCTGGATCGCAGGCTCGCCGCGTCGCAGGCGACCTTGACCGGGTCGGCATAGAACGCGGCGACCTTGTCGGCACCCATGCCGGGCGTCGCGAGCCAGCCCGGCAGGTGGGCGTCGGCCAGTTGCCGCACGTCGGTCAGCACCTTGCCGATCCCGGTCCCGGGAATCGGGCACGCGGTCTGGAACGCGTCGCCGACGAGGACCACCCCGTCGCGGACGTGGCCCTCGGCCCGCATCAGGTCGATCGGGCGCACCTCGACCGAGCCGGCGACGGCGAGGTCCGGGCAATGGGCCGCGAGCCCCGGCATCAGCGCGCGCAGGGCCGCCTCCGGCTCGGCGCGAAACGCCTTCGCCCAGGGGGCGTTCGGCTGCTGGTAGCCGAACAGGTTCGCCCGCATGGTCTCGCCGAGCGGGAACAGCGTCAGGTAGGCGTCGCGCCCGCCGAACCGTTCGGAGAAGTAGGTCATCGCCTGAAACGGGAAGGCGTCGCGCGGCGCCGCCATGTCGAAGCCGACGGCCAGCGAGTGGCGTTCGCCGATCACGCGCCGGACGATCCCGGCCTTGCGGCGCAGCACGTCGCCGAGCCCCGTCGCCAGCACCACGAGGCGGCCGGCGAACCGGCGCCCGTCGCCGAGGGTGACGACCTGCCGCTCCGGGCCGAGATCGAGGTCGGCGACCCGGCCGACGGTGAGCAGCCCGGCGGGCAGGTCGGCCCGCAGGGCGTTGATCAGGTCGGGATAGGCGGCGCCGTACTCGGTGTTGCGCTCCCAATGCGCGAGGCTGCCGAAGCGCACGACCCGGACGGTGTCGGTCCTTGTGGTGCACCCGCGGGCGGCGGCGCCGAACCCGAGGGACTCGAACAGCGACATCTGCGCGGAGCCGTACTTCTCGGCGCGGAAATCGTGCGGGTGGACGGCGTGGGTGTCGATCAGCGCGACGCTGCGGCCGTCGCGGGCGAGGCGGCCGGCCAGGCAGGTTCCGGCCAGGCCGGCGCCGATCACCACGACATCGAAGCAGTCCGTCTGAGCAGGCATGGCGAGCACATCCCTCCGGCAGGGGCGCCTTCGACACGCCCGCACGGTACAGAAGTCGCAACCATCCCGAAAAGAAGACCCTTGCGTAGTTCTTTGCGATCAACCCTTCGTGACCAGCGAGAAACATCGTGGCAATGTTCTACCGAAGGTAGAGATCGCGCCGCGCTTTCATCGACGACGACATGGTGCGGTCTGTTCAGGCGTCGCGACCGTCGCGCAAGTGCGTCACGAATTCCTGCGCGAAGGTCGGCAAGCCTTCGTAGCTGCGCAGGCACAGGGTCAGGGCGCGCGTCGCCCACGGCTCGACCAGCGGCACGACGGCGATGTCGAGGCCGCGGGCGACCCGCCGGGCCATGCTCTCGGGCACGATGCCGACGCCGACGCGGGCATCGACGAGGCGGCAGACGGCGTCGAACCCGCGCAGCTGCACGCGCAGGCGCATCGGGCGCCCGACGCGCGCCGCCTTGTCGGCGAGAAACCGGGTGAGCGCGCTCGCCCGGTCGAGACCGACGAGGTCGTGCGCCAGCACCTCGGCGAAGGCGACCGCCCCGCGCCCGGCCAGGGCGTGCCCGCGCGCCGCCACCAGCACGAAGCGGTCCTGCCGGAACGGGAAGGTCTCGAGGTCGCCGGTGTCGACCGTGCCCGACAGGATGCCGAGGTCGGCCTGCCCGTCCGCGACGAGGCCGACGATCTCGTCCGAGGTGTGCTCGTCGATCTCGACGCTGACCCCGGGGTTCTTCGCCAGGTAGGCGGCCAGCGCATCCGGCAGGAATTCGGTGAGCGCGTTGGTGTTGGCCAGGACCCGGATCTGCCCGACCGTGCCGCCGGAGAAGGCCGAGAGCTCGCCCTGCATCCGCTCGATCGCGGCGATCAGCCCGCGGGCATGCGCCAGCAAGGCCCGCCCGGCCGGGGTCGGCGTGACGCCGAGACGGGTGCGGGTGAGCAGGGCGGCGCCGAGCGAGGTCTCCATTGCCCGGATCCGCGTCGAGGCGGCGGCGAGCGCGAGGTTCGCGCGCGCCGCCCCGTGGGTGATCGAGCCGGCCTCGACCACGTGGCGGAAGAGGGTGAGGTCGGACAGGTCGAAGCGCATCATCGCCGGGCTTCCTTACGCGGGCCGCGAAGCCGCTGCCGGCGCCACCGCGATGCACGAGCGACTGCGAAACGAATGCTCCCGACACTCAGCCTTCGCCGATCGCGAAGGCACCATCAAGGAAATCCGTATTGCGAACCGTTCCAATCGGGCCCCTAACCATCGGGCGGATCGAACAGGGTAGGGGCAGGGCGGCATGGGAGGCGGGACGACGATCTGGGCGACCGGCGCGCTGCTCGTGCTCTGCATGGGCCTCTGGGCGACGGCGCTGCTGCCCGAGATCGTCACCGCGCTGCTGTTCTTCGCCCTCGCCATGCTGCTCAAGCTCGGCACGGCGGCGACGGTGTTCTCCGGCTTCGCGGCATCGGCCTTCTGGCTGGTGATGTCGGGGATGGTGGTCGGCCTCGCGATGACGCGGACCGGCCTCGGCGCACGCCTGGCGCAGGGGCTGAGCGGCCGGCTCTCGGGCTCCTATCCGCGCCTCGTCGCCGGGCTCGTGGGGTTCAGCTTCCTGCTCGCCTTCGTGATGCCGTCGAACCTCGGGCGCATCGCGCTGATGATTCCGGTGACCCTGTCGCTCTGCGACGCGTTCGGGCTGGCGCCCGGGCGGAAGGGCCGGATCGGCGCGGTGATGGCGGTCGGGCTCGCGACCCCGATCCTGTCGGCGGCGATCCTGCCCGCCAACGTGCCGAACCTGGTGATGGCCGGCGCGGCCGAGCGGCTCCAGGGCCTGCACCTCACCTACCTGCCCTATCTCTGGCTGCACGCGCCGGTCCTGGCGCTGGTGAAGGGCGTGCTGCTCGTGGCGCTCCTCGTGACGCTGTTCCCCGACCGGCTCGAATCCGGTGCCGCGGCGCTGCCGGCCCTGCCCCCGGCCTCGCCCGCCGAGCGCCGGCTGGCCGCGATTCTCCTCGCCACGCTGGCGCTATGGATGACCGACGGGCTGCACGGCATCGCCCCGGCCTGGGTCGGGCTCTCGGCCGCGGTGATCTGCCTGATGCCGCGGATCGGCGTGCTGCCGGCGGACGCCTTCGCGCAGGTCTCGCTGCGCACCTGCTTCTACATCGCCGCGCTGCTCGGCCTCGTGGCGGTCGTCAACGAGACCGGCTTGGGCGAGCGGCTCGGCCACGCGCTGCTGGCGGTCGCGCCCCTGAGCCCGGGCGCGACCGTGCAGAACTTCGCGGTGCTGACCGGCATCGCCACGGCGCTCACCCTCGTGGTCACGGCCAACGGCGCGCCCGCGCTCTACACGGCGCTGGCGGGCGAGATGGCACAGGCCAGCGGCTGGCCTGTGCTCGACGTGGTGATGGTGCAGGTTCTCGGCTACGCGACGCTGTTCTTCCCGTATCAGGCGCCGCCCATCGTGTTCGCGCGCGAGCTCGGCGGCGTGTCGCTGAAGGACGCGACGCGCGCGACCTTCGCCTACGGGGTCGCGACGCTGCTGGTCGCCGCGCCGCTCGACTACCTCTGGTGGCGGCTGATCGGGCGACTGCCATGAGAAGGATACGTGTCGCGAGAACGGCGCCCGCCGTGCCCGGCGGCAGGCGATATCCCGACGAAATCGTCATCTCCGTCCTGCCATGCCGCATTGCGGCGAAACGCTCGGGCCTCTAGCGCTACAGATTAGAGACGGTCCAATTCCAAGATCGACCCGGTTCCGAGAACGACACGAGGCCTCCCGCACGATGGCACCCACCGCACGCCCCACCGTCGCCCAGCCGCTCTCGCCGCATCTCCAGATCTATCGCTGGACCTGGACGATGGCGATGTCGGTGTTCCACCGCGTCACCGGCACGGCGCTCTACGGCGGCACCGCGCTCGTCGCGATCTGGCTCGTGGCGCTCGCCTCCGGCCCGGCGGCCTACGCCTGGGTGGCGTGGTTCTTCGGGTCCTGGATCGGGCGGATCGTGCTGTTCGCCTACACCTGGATCCTGCTGCACCACATGCTGGGCGGCCTGCGGCACTTCGTGTGGGATGCCGGATACGGCTTCGACCGCGACAAGCGCATGGCGCTGGCCCGCGCCACCCTGATCGGCTCAACGACGCTGACCATCGTCGTCTGGGCCGTCGCCCTTCTGGCGCGCTGAGGAGTTCCCGCCATGGCCAAGGCCAAGATCCTCCAGAACCCGCAGGTCTCGATCCGCACGCCCCGCGCCCGCGTCCGCGGCCTCGGCGTCGCCCACCACGGCGTCGGGCATTGGTGGATGCAGCGGCTGACCGCCGCCGCCAACGCGCCGCTGATGCTCGCCTTCGTGGTGATTATCGCGCTGATGGCCGGCCGCTCCTACGCGGAGGCGGTGGCCCTGGTGTCGCACCCCTTCGTCGCGATCGTCCTGATCCTCGCCGTGACCTCGGTCGCGATCCACATGCGTCTCGGGATGCAGGTGATCATCGAGGATTACGTCCACAGCCCGGGGCTGAAGATCGCCGCGGTGTTCGCCAACAACTTCTACGCGGTCGTCGTGGCCGTAGCCTGCCTCTACGCGATCCTGCGCGTGGGGCTCGGCCGCCTCGTCTGACCTGCCACTCGCGATCTTGAAGGAGCCTTCCATGGCCGCCAACGGACAGAACGGGCAGGGACCCGCCTATCCCATCACCGACCACACCTTCGACGTGGTGGTCGTCGGCGCGGGCGGCGCGGGCCTGCGCGCCACCGTCGGCTGCTCCCAGGCGGGCCTGCGCACCGCCTGCATCACCAAGGTGTTCCCGACCCGCTCGCACACGGTGGCGGCGCAGGGCGGCATCTCGGCCTCGCTCGGCAACATGGGCCCGGACGACTGGCGCTGGCACATGTACGACACCGTGAAGGGGTCGGACTGGCTCGGCGACCAGGATGCGATCGAGTATCTCGTGCGCAACGCTCCCGCGGCCGTCTACGAGCTCGAGCACTGGGGCGTGCCGTTCTCGCGCACGGAAGAGGGCAAGATCTACCAGCGCCCGTTCGGCGGCATGACCACCGATTACGGCAAGGGCACCGCGCAGCGCACCTGCGCGGCCGCCGACCGCACGGGGCACGCGATGCTCCACACCCTGTACGGGCAGGCGGTGAAGAACCAGACCAACTTCTTCATCGAGTACTTCGCCCTCGACCTGATCATGGACGACGAGGGCCGCTGCCGCGGCGTCATCGCCATGGACCAGGCCACCGGCGAGATCCACCGCTTCCGCGCGCAGATGGTGATCCTCGCCACCGGCGGTTACGGCCGCTCGTACTTCTCGGCGACCTCGGCCCACACCTGCACCGGCGACGGCAATGCCATGGTGCTGCGTGCCGGCCTGCCGCTGCAGGACATGGAGTTCGTGCAGTTCCACCCGACCGGCATCTACGGCGCCGGCTGCCTGATCACCGAGGGCGCCCGCGGCGAGGGCGGCTACCTGACGAATTCCGAGGGCGAGCGCTTCATGGAGCGCTACGCCCCGTCGGCCAAGGATCTCGCCTCGCGCGACGTGGTCTCGCGCTCGATGACCATGGAGATCCGGGCCGGCCGCGGCGTCGGCAAGGGCGGCGACCACATCTTCCTGCACCTCGACCACCTCGACCCGGCGATCCTCCACCAGCGCCTGCCGGGCATCTCGGAATCCGCCAAGATCTTCGCCGGCGTCGACGTCACCAAGGAGCCGATCCCGGTGCTGCCGACGGTGCACTACAACATGGGCGGCATCCCGACGAACTATCACGGCGAGGTGCTGACCTTGCGCGACGGCAACCCCGACACCGTCGTGCCCGGCCTGATGGCGATCGGCGAGGCGGCCTGCGTCTCGGTGCACGGCGCCAACCGCCTCGGCTCGAACTCGCTGATCGACCTCGTGGTGTTCGGCCGCGCCGCCGGCCAGCGCTGCGCCGAGATCGTCGAGCCGAACGGCCGGCCGATGGACCTGGCCAAGGATTCCGCCGACAAGGCGCTGACCCGCCTCGACCGCTTCCGCTACGCCGACGGCTCCACGCCGACCGCGGACCTCCGCCTCGAGATGCAGAAGACGATGCAGAACAACTGCGCCGTGTTCCGCACCGGCGAGGTGCTGGAGGAGGGCAAGGGCCTGATCCACAAGGTGTGGTCGGCATCCGCCGACATCCGCATCACCGACCGGTCGCTCGTCTGGAACACCGACCTGCTCGAGACCCTCGAGTTCGACAACCTGATCGGCCAGGCGGTCGTCACCATGGAATCGGCCGCCAACCGCGAGGAATCGCGCGGGGCGCACGCCCGCGAGGACTTCCCCGACCGCAACGACAAGGAGTGGATGAAGCACACCCTGTCGTGGCTCGACGAGAGTGCCCACCGGGTGAGCATCGATTACCGCCCGGTCCACACCTACACGATGTCGAACGAGATCCAGTACATCGAGCCGAAGGCGCGCGTTTACTAAGCTGCACGCTTCGGAAAGCCGATCGGCGGGACCGCGTTCCCGATGCGTCTTGCCGATCGTTGCTTCGATCGACTCTAGCGGAAGCCAACGACAGCCATGGCCGAATTCTCCCTCCCCAAGAACTCCCAGATCACCGAGGGCAAGTCCTGGCCCGCGACGACGGGGGCCAAGAACCTCAAGGAGTTCCGCGTCTACCGCTGGAACCCGGACGACGGGAAGAACCCGCGGATCGACACCTATCAGGTCGACCGCGACGATTGCGGGCCGATGGTGCTCGACGCGCTGCTGTGGATCAAGAACAAGGTCGACTCGACGCTGGTGTTCCGCCGCTCCTGCCGCGAGGGCATCTGCGGCTCCTGCGCCATGAACATCGAGGGCCAGAACGCGCTCGCCTGCACCATGGGCATCGACGAGTGCCAGGAGCACGCGAAGGGCCGCAAGACCGCCGCGGTGAAGATCTATCCGCTGCCGCACATGCCGGTGCTGAAGGACCTCGTCCCCGACCTAACGAACTTCTATGCCCAGCACGCCTCGGTCGAGCCCTGGCTCAAGACCGACACCCTGGCGCCCGAGAAGGAGTGGCCGCAGACGCCCGAGGACCGGGCCAAGCTCGACGGGCTGTACGAGTGCATCCTGTGCGCCTGCTGCACCACCTCGTGCCCGAGCTACTGGTGGAACGGCGAGAAGTTCCTCGGCCCGGCGGCGCTGCTGCAGGCCTATCGCTGGCTGATCGACAGCCGCGACGAGAACACCGGCGACCGGCTCGACGCGCTGCACGACCCGTTCAAGCTCTATCGCTGCCACACGATCATGAACTGCGCCAACACCTGCCCGAAGAGCCTGAACCCGGCCAAGGCGATCGCCGAGATCAAGAAGATGATGGTCGAGCGCACGGTGTGATCCGGCGGGGCGGCCGACTGAGGCCGCCCCGCCACACTCGGCCCGAAAAGCCTCGCGCGCGGGCCCTCCGAAGACCGTTCCCCGACCGGCCGCCTTGCGGGCATCGCAATTGCCCCCGACGCAAGGGCTCGCAAGGGGCGCTGCACGTGCGCCGGGGAAGCCGAGACCGATGCCGCGTCAGTACCGTTCGACGATCGCCCTCCTCGCGCTGGCGGCAGGGCTCGGCGCCTGCGCGTCCCAGCGCTTCGACGGACCCCGCGTCCGCGGGCCGGCACAGCAAGCCGCCATCGACAACATCGCCCCGGCGATGCCCTCCGGCGCCGTGACCTCGGCGCCGCTCGCGCCGCCGCCCGGTGCCACCGCCGCGCCGGACGAGGCACCGATCGGCGCGCAGGCGTCGATCGCCCCGCCGGCCTCCAACGTCATCCCCGAGCCGGTGGTCGCCCCGCCCCCGGCCCCGCCGGTGGTGGCGAGCGGGCGCGCCTCGGTGGTCGGCGCCTGGGACGCCAAGGACGCGACCGGGGGAAGCTGCAAGGTGACGCTCTCGAGCGCGCCGGCCCTCGACCTCTACAAGGCCTCCGCCGCCGGCTGCCCGAACAAGGATCTGGCCAAGGTCACGGCCTGGGATTTCCGCGACGGCGAGGTCTACCTGTACCAGCAGGGCGGCACGGTGGCCGCCCGCCTGCGGCAGGGCGGCGGCGCCCTCGACGGTGCGCTCACCAAGTCCGGCGCCTCCCTCGCGCTGGTGCGCTGAACCGGGAGGGCCCGCGCACCGGGGCTACGGGTTCACCCGCAGCCCGAGCAGGAAGGTGTTGTCGGAGAAGCTCGCCGTCGCCGCCGTGCTGGTGATCTCCTGGTAGAGGTAGGTGCCGCGCAGCGTCAGCCAGCGGTTGAAGCGGTAATCGAGCCGGGCAGTGGCCGAGAAGCCGGTCTCGCGGATCGACCCCCCCTGGTAGTCGTTGCGGAGGTAGGCGCCGCCGACGATGATCGAGAGGTTGCGCAGGAGGTCGTGCTGCACCTCCAGCGTCGCCGTCTGGGTCAGGATGCCGCTGGAGCCGGGGACCGTCGTCTCGGTGACGCCGGCCTGCGCGTTCAGGCGCACGGTGGTCAGCGGGGTCGCCGCCCAGACCAGGGCGGCTGCGAGGATCGGCGCGTCGAGGCCGCGCAGGCTCGGGTCGACGTAGGTGCGGTGCTGCAGGCCGCCCGAGATCTCGCCGCTGATCGAGCGGGTGAAGTTCACGGTCGCGCCGACCGAGGCGGCGATGCCGTCGGAATCGCGGCGCAGGCCGCTGGTGTCGCGGCGCAGGTCGTAGACCCGCGTGTCGGCGAGCAGCTCGACGAAGGGGCTGATCTCCGGCGTCACCTCGTAGGCCGTGCGTAGGCGCATGCTGTACTGGTTCTGGTTGCGGTCGGCCTGGCTGATCACCGTCCCGTCCGACAGCTGGGCATCCTCGAACTCGGAGCGGTCGACCGAGCCGCGCAGGGACACCGAGAGCCGGTTGAAGGTCTCGGTCGCGCCGAGCGAGGTGCCGTAGGTCGCGACGATCGGCCGGTTGGTCGCGGTCACGGCCTGGAGGTTGGGGCTGCCGGTGCGCTGAGTGTCGACGAGGAAGCGGGTCTCGGCGTCGATCCGCAGGTCGCGGTTGGCGTCGATCCGCAGGCGCACGGTGCCGGCCGCGTTCGGGCGGCTCGCCGCCTCGTTCTCCGGCGTCTCGAGGTAGCCGGCGCGCAGCTCGCCGGCGAGCTCGCTCCGCGACCAGTCCGAGCGGAAATTCAGCTCCCCCTCGCTCCGGAGCGCGACCGAGCCCTTGGCGAGCGACGGCGTGGTCTGGTCCGGGTTGGTGTCGTAGCCGAGGCTCTGGGTGAAGGACGGAAGCACCGTGAAGCTGCCGAGCCTGATCCCGAGCGGCGCGTAGGCGTCCTCGGTGGCGATCGGCCGCCGCAGGCTGTTGGTCAGCAGCGCCCCCGGCGTGAGGACGCCGCTCAGCGGGTTGATCAGCGGCAATCCCGGCGCCTGCGGCCGCGGCGCCTCGGCCGGCAGCGGCACGCCGACCACCGGGTTCTGGATCACCGGCGAGAGCCGCAGGGCCGGCGCGGGGATCTGGGTGACATCCTGGGTGTAGCGCTTGGTCGCCGTCCCCAGGCGCCGGGGCGGCGCCGCGCGCTGACGCAGCAGGCTGATCGGGGCGCGGTTGTTGGTGCCGGACGTGGCGCCGCCGGTGCGGCTGCCGGAGGAGCGGACCCGGGTGTCGAGATTCGAGGCGCCGGCTTCGGCCCCGGTCGGCCCCGACAGGCTGGCGCCGCCGGAGGTGAGGCCGCCGGAGGATTCGCCGCCCGCCCCCTCGCCGGAATTGCCGTTGCCGAGGCGGGGCGGGCCCTCCGACAGGCGGTTGCGGCGCAGCACCGGCAATCCGTCCTGGCCGGGATCCTGCCCGATGCCCGGGTTGTCGGGCTGGCCGGCGACGGGGCTCAGGGATTCGAACCGCGTTGCCTGCGCCTGCGCCGGGCCGGGGAGGGCGATCGCGACGGCGGCCGGCAGGCCCGCGAGCAGCAGCGCGAGGCCGCAGGCAAGGCCCGCCTCCCGTCGCGCATACCCCTCGCCCTCCAAGCCCAGCACCGGATCCCGACTCCCCTGGCTGGGCGCGTGCGAAGACGACCGTCGCACCGCTTCCGCGTGGTTAACGAAGGCTAGCCGGGCGTGGTTAATGCAGCGTCAACGGCACGGGGCGGCGGAGCATCGGAGGAGACCGGATCCACCGGCGGATCGCCGCCGCCGATGGATCGAGGCGCAGGCAGGGTCTATAAGCGGCCGGACATGTCCGCCCCGCAGCCCGTCCGCCGTCTCGACCCGGTCCTCGTCGACCGCATCGCCGCGGGCGAGGTGGTCGAGCGGCCGGCCTCGGCGGTCAAGGAGCTGGTCGAGAACGCGATCGATGCCGGCGCCCGCAGCATCGCGGTGACGATCGAGGCCGGCGGCCGGCGGCTGATCCGGGTGGTCGACGACGGCGCCGGCATGTCGCCGGACGACCTGCTGCTCGCCGTCGAGCGCCACGCCACCTCGAAGCTGCCGGGCGGCGACCTGACCCGGATCGACACGCTGGGCTTCCGCGGCGAGGCGCTGCCCTCGATCGGCGCGGTCTCGCGTCTGTCGATCACCACCCGCACGGCGGACGCGGATTCGGGCGCGGTGCTCACCGTCGAGGCGGGCCTGCGCGGCGCGGTGCGCCCGGCGCCGGCGGCGCGCGGCACCCGGATCGAGGTCACCGACCTGTTCTCGGCGACGCCGGCGCGGCTGAAGTTCCTGAAATCCGACCGCGCCGAGAGCGCGGCGGTCTCCGACATCCTGCGCCGGCTCGCGGTGGCGCAGCCCGCGATCCGCTTCACGCTGACGAGCGAGGGCGGCACGCCGCTGGTGCTGCCGGCGCTCGCCGGGGCCGAGCCGGACGACGCGACCGCGAGCCTCGCCCGGCTCGCGCAGGTGCTGGGATCGGACTTCGCCGCGAACGCCCTGCCGGTGGCGATGGCGCGGGAGGGCTTCTCGCTCACCGGCCATGTCGGGCTGCCGACCTTCCACCGCGGCGCGGCCAACCACATCCACTTCACGGTGAACGGCCGGCCGGTGCGCGACCGCCTGCTGCTCGGCGCGGTGCGCGGCGCCTACGCCGACACCCTGCGCTCCGACCGGCATCCGGTGCTCGGGCTGGCGATCGCCTGCGAGCCCGGCCTCGTCGACGTCAACGTCCACCCGGCCAAGACCGAGGTGCGGTTCCGCGATCCGGGGCTGGTGCGCGCGCTCGTCGTCAGCGCGATCCACGAGGCGCTGCGCCGCGGCGGGGCGCGGGCCTCGACCGGCGTGGCGGCCCGCACCCTCGAGGCCCTGCGTCCCTCGGGCGGCATCCCGTTGACGCAGCATGGCGGGACGGCGAGCCCGAGCCTGTTCCAGAGCGCGCGGACCGGCCTGTTCCGCCCGGGCACCCCGTCCGTCGCGGCCCCGTCCGGCTTCCACCGGCCGGCGCCGGATCGGCCGCACGGCTTCGGCGAGGCGGCGCAGGCACCGCTGGCGCCGGACGGCGCGGCCGACGCCTTTCCGGATCCGATGGCCGACCTGGCGCCGCCCGCGGCCGACCTGCGCAGCCTCGACGACGCCGAGGATGCCCTCGACCATCCCCTCGGCGCCGCGCGGGCGCAGCTGCACGAGACCTACATCGTCGCGCAGACCCGCGACGGCGTGGTGATCGTCGACCAGCACGCGGCGCACGAGCGCCTCGTCTACGAGCGGATGAAGCGCGAGCGCGCGGCGGGCGGCATCCTGCGCCAGGGCCTCTTGATCCCCGACGTGATCGAGATGGCGCCCGAGGCCGCCGAGCGGCTGGCCGCGGCCGCCCCCGAGCTCGACCGGCTCGGCCTGTCGCTGGAAGCCTTCGGCCCCGGGGCGGTGCTGGTGCGCGCGGTGCCCGCGGCTTTGGCCGGCGCCTCGGTGCGCGACCTCGTCGCCGACATCCTCGACGCGCTGGACGACAGCGGGGTCGAGGAGGGCGGGGCCGGGTCCCTGGAGGACGGCCCGCTCGGGCGGCGCCTCGACGCGGTGCTGTCGCGGATGAGCTGCCACGGCTCGATCCGCGCCGGAAGGCGCCTGCGCCCGGAGGAGATGAACGCGCTCTTGCGCGCCATGGAGGCGACGCCGAATTCCGGCCAGTGCAACCACGGCCGCCCGACCTACGTCGCCCTCGGCCGCCACGACATCGAGCGGCTGTTCGGAAGACGCTGAGCGGGGTGGCGCCCGGTCAGTCCGGGATCGCGAACCCGATCGACTGGCACAGGATCGCGACCATCGTCACGCCGCCGGCGACGAGCCCCATCCGGTCCGGGCGCGCGGGCGCCGACGGCGCGGCGCCGAGACGCAGCTCGTCCTCGTAGCGTGCCAGGATCCAGGCCTGCAGCGACGGTGCGGTCAGGGCGAGCCAGGCCCACAGGCCGATCGCCACGAAACCCAGGGCCTGTCCGCCATAGGTGAAGACGTCGTCGATCATGGCGCTCTCGGAGCGAGCACCCCCTCGCCGCGAACCTAGCCCAGCCGTCCGGCACCTGGAAAGCCCGGTCGGGGTTCGACCGCGTCGCCGACGCGCCTTTCGCGTGCGCTCGCACACGGATCGGCCTATGACACGCCCGACATCCGAACAACCCGGCGCCTTCCCGATGACCGCACTCGCAGATCTGTCCCCCGCCGAACTGGCCGCGCGCTACGCGCAGGTGCAGGGCGCCTACGAGGCGTTCCGCGCCCGCGGGCTCAAGCTCGACATGACCCGGGGCAAGCCCTCGCCCGAGCAGCTCGACCTCGCGTCGGGCATGCTGGCGCTGCCCGGCAACGGCGACCACACCACGGCGTCGGGGGAGGATGCCCGCAACTACGGCGGCCTGCAGGGCCTGGCGGAGGCGCGCGCGCTGTTCGGGCCGGCGCTGCTCGGCGTGCCCGCGGAGCAGGTGGTGGTGGCCGAGAACGCGAGCCTCGCCGTGATGCACGACTGCATCGTCTGGGCGATGCTGAAGGGCGTGCCGGGCTCGGAGCGCCCGTGGTCGCGCGAGGAGGCGCCGGCCTTCCTCTGCCCGGTGCCGGGCTACGACCGCCACTTCGCCCTGTGCGAGGAATTCGGCATCCGCATGCTGCCGGTGCCGATGACGCCGGACGGGCCGGACATGGAGGTGGTCGAGGCCCTCGTCGCCGACCCGGCGGTGAAGGGGATGTGGTGCGTCCCGAAATACTCGAACCCGTCCGGCGAGATCTATTCGGAGGAGACCGTCCGGCGGCTCGCCGCGATGAAGGCCGGCGCCCCGGACTTCCGCCTGTTCTGGGACAACGCCTACGCCGTCCACCACCTCACGCCCGAGCACCACGCGATCCCCGACATCCTGGAAGCCTGCCGGGCGGCCGGGCATCCGAACCGCGCCTTCATCTTCGCCTCGACCTCGAAGATCACGCTCGCCGGCGCGGGTCTGGCCTTCTTCGCCGGCTCCCCCGACAACGTGCGCTGGTACCTCGCGCGGGCGGGCAAGCGCACGATCGGCCCGGACAAGCTGAACCAGCTCCGGCACGTCCGCTTCCTGCGCGACGCGGCGGGGCTCACCGCCCACATGGAGCGCCAGCGCGAGCTCCTCGCCCCGAAGTTCTCCGCCGTCACCGAGGCGCTCGCGCGGCACCTGACCGGGACGGACGTGGCCTGGAGCCGGCCCGAGGGCGGCTACTTCGTCAGCGTGGACGCCGGCGTCGGCACCGCCGAGCGCATCGTCGAGCTGGCCAAGGGCGCCGGCATCGGCCTGACGCCGGCCGGCGCGACCTTCCCCTACGGCCGCGACCCCCGCGACGCGGCGCTGCGGCTGGCGCCGTCCTATCCGAGCCTGTCCGAGGTCCGGGAGGCGGCGGAAGGGATCGCGCTCTGCATCCTGCTCGCCGCGCTCGAATCGGAGCGGGCGGTGCGCGCGGCGCCGCAGGAATGAGCGGCCTGCTCCGGGCGGCCGGCTTCCTCGTCCTGGCGGCGACGCTGCCGGCCTGCGCCGCGCCGCGCGCCGCGCGCGTCGCGTCCTGCGACGGGCTGACCGCCGCGATGATCCGCGCCACCGGCGCCTCGCTCGCCGGCCGCGCCGGCACGCGCGCGGTGTTCCGCGCGACCGATGCTGAGCGCATGAGCCTCGATTGCCGGGCGCCGGCGCGGATGGTGTTCGCCTCCCGCGACCGCGAGCCGGAGCGCGGCTTCTACGAGCTGATCGGCCGGGCGGCGCGTGCGCTCGCCGGCGCGGACGCCGAGACCGCCGAGGTGCTGGCACGGCAGGTCCACCAGGATTCGCTGCTGGCCGACGCACCGCGCCAGGGCGTCGCCGGCAAGGCGGCCCTGCGCTGCGAGACCGGGCCGCGGGCCGACGCGCTGGCCGGCGACCTCACCGTCTGCGTGCTGGTGCCGAACCGGCCGCCCGCCCTGCGCCGCAAGGCCGGACTTTCGCGGGAGGCTCCGGCGGGCTAAGCCTCCGGCCATGCCCAGCTCCACCGACAGCCCAACGCCCAGGACCGTCCGCGCCGGCACGGTCGCCTTCGGCAACCACCTGCCGCTGGCGCTGATCGCCGGCCCGTGCCAGCTCGAGAGCCGCGACCACGCGCTCGAGATCGCGGCCGCGCTGAAGGAGATGGCGGAATCCCTCGGGATCGCCCTGGTGTTCAAGGCCTCGTTCGACAAGGCGAACCGCACCTCGGGCGGCGCCGCCCGCGGCATCGGGTTGTCCGGCGCGCTGCCGATCTTCGACGAGATCAAGGCGCGCTACGGCCTGCCGGTGCTCACCGACGTGCACGAGGCCGGGCAGTGCGGGCCGGCGGCCGAGGTGGTCGACGTGCTCCAGATCCCGGCCTTCCTGTGCCGGCAGACCGACCTGCTGCTGGCCGCCGCCGCCACCGGCCGCGTGGTCAACGTGAAGAAGGGCCAGTTCCTCGCACCCTGGGACATGCAGCACGTGGCCGCCAAGGTCACCGGGGCCGGCAACCCGAACGTGATCGTCACCGAGCGCGGCGCCTCGTTCGGCTACAACACCCTGGTCTCCGACATGCGCAGCCTGCCGATCATGGCCGCGGTGACGGGCGGCGCGCCGGTGGTGTTCGATGCGACCCACTCGGTGCAGCAGCCGGGCGGGCAGGGGGGAAGCTCGGGCGGCGAGCGCCGCTTCGTCGCCGTGCTGGCGCGGGCCGCCGTCGCGGTCGGCGTCGCGGGTGTCTTCATCGAGACCCACCCCGATCCCGATCGCGCCCCCTCCGACGGCCCCAACATGGTGGCGCTGCGGGACATGCCGGCGCTCGTGTCCGAGCTCCTGGCCTTCGACCGGCTGGCCAAGGCGCACGCGTAAGGCTCAGGACGTCGTCGCCGCCACGAGGACGTGCGCGCGCAGCGGCTGCGACAGGACGTGGCGCCCGCCCGCATCCGTCTCGGCGGCGGCCGCGAAGGCGTCGGCGATCGTCGACGCGTTGTCGCGGATCGCGGCACGCCGCGCCGGATCGACCGCCGCCACGCGCTCGAGGAAGGCGTCGCGGTCGGCGAAGGCCTCGCGGCGCACGAACCTCCTGTCGGACAGGCAGAGGAACGCCCCGGCCGCGATCGCTTCGGCGATGGCGCCCTGCGCCGCGGCGCGGATCGCGGTCTCGTCCTCGACCGGCTTGAGCGCCGAGAAGAAGCTGCCCTCGGCCAGCGGCTCGACCACGACGATCCGGCCGCCCGGTGCGACGACGCGGGCCGCCTCGTGCAGCGCCGCGCGCGGGTCGGGAACGTGGTGCAGGGCGTTGAGGATGACCGCGCCGCCGAAGGTCCCGTCGGAGAACGGCAGGGCCTCGGCGGAGCAGATCTCGAAGGCGCAGTCCGGCGCCCGGCGCCGGGCCGCGGCGACCGCCGCTTCGCCGGGGTCGATCCCCGTCACCCGTGCGCCGTGGCCGGCCAGCGCAGCCGACATCGCCCCGGGGCCGCACCCGATATCGACGATGCGGCGCCCCGCGATCGGCGAGAACGCGTCAAGGACGAGCGAGAGGGTATCCATGGGGCAAGGTCCGGTCCGGGCGTTCCGGAGCACCATCGCGGGGCGGCCGGCACGGTGCAACCGCCGCGGGGCCGCGAGCGGGAACGCCGCGATCATCCGGCTGCAGCGGCCCGCGGGTTCTGTCGGGGCGTTACGAACGCGCCGCTTCGTGATCGCGAGATCAATCGTCGCGCCTGTTCACCCGTCCATCCCCCTGATAGTTTCCCGCTCATCACACGCATTCGGTTCTCGCAGCAGGCGTCCATCACCGGAGGTCCTGATCGGCATCACCTGCGACCGAACGATCATTCCCACGGAAGAGCGGATACCGTATCTGTGGGATAAAATCCCACGGATATGTCCCGCAATGCCGCGCTTCACCATCGACCTGCATGACGGCGCGCACTTCGTGCGCGACACCGAGGGCTTCGATCTGCCCGATGCGGATGCCGCGCGCGAGAAGCTCGTCCGGATCATGTCGAAGATCGCGCAGGGCTTCGCGGCCGTCCCCGAGCGCCAGGACTACCTCGCTGTGGTCCGCGACGAGCACCGGAAGGTCGTCTTCCGGGCCCGTCTCTCGCTGGACATCGAGACGTTCGACGTCGGCTGAGCGCCGAGGACGGACCCTCGCGCGGCGCCGGCCGGGCATCGGCGCGTCACCGCGGCGTCGCGGGGCCGGAGGCCGAGCGCCTGGCGATGTCGACGACCTGCTCGGGCGTCGGCGGGTTCGCCGGGTGGTGGCTCAGGCACAGCGGCGTCCGCAGCTTGACCGGGCGGCCGGAGCCCTCGGTGGAGAAGTAGAATTCGCCCGCTCCGAGCTTGCCGATATCCGCCGCCGTCCCGCCGCTGGCGGCCAGGATCTCCTGGGCCGCCGCGATGGTCGCAGGCGCGCTCTGCCGACCGAAGACCTGCGTCGTGCAGTTCGAGACCACCTGATTGTGGATGCCGCGCGGCACCTGCGTCGCCACGATCATGCCGAGCCCGTACTTTCGCGCCTGCGCCACCAGCTTGATGCCGCTGCCGAGGCTCAGCGCCTGCCGCTGCGCGGGCAGGAAGGTCTGCGCCTCGTCCACCACGTAGAGCAGGCCGCGCGGCGACGGGTTGCGCTTGACCCAGCCGAACAGGGCCATCTGCAGCCGGTTGACAAAATCCTCCCGGGCCGCGTCCGATCCGAGGCCGGCGAGGTTGATCACGGAGATGCGGGTGCGGTCGCCGCCGAAGAACAGGATCGCGGGATCGAGTGCCGCGCCCTCGGCCTTCAGCAGAGGGTTCGTCGCCACCGCGGCGTGGAGCTGGTCGGCCATGCCGGCGGCGAGCTTGCCGGCCTCGCGGATGCGGCTCACGTCGTCGGGCAGATCGGCCAGGAGCGCGGTGAAGGCCGCGAGGTCGCCGCCGCCGTCGGCCGCGAACAGGCGGAGCGCGTCGGCGAGGACGCCGCGTTGCAGCTCCTTCTTCGCGCCGGCGAGCGGCCCCAGCGTCTCGGCGGCCATCTCGACGGCCTGCTGGCGCTCGTCGCGGTCGTCGCCGAGGCCGCGAAAATCCGGCATCGCCGACAGGAACACCGGGTTACCGGCATGCACCCCCGGCGTCCAGACCACGACCTCGACCCGGGCCCGGTAGACGCGGGCCTTGGCGTCGTCGTCTGCGGTGAACCGGCCCGGCCGCTCGGGCCAGGCTTCGCCGAGGCGCGACAGGTCGTTGTTGGGATCGATCACGATGGCCGGAATGCCGGCCAGCGCCGCCTCCTCGACGAGGCGGCGCAGCAGCACGGTCTTGCCCGAGCCCGAGCCGGCGATGATCGCGGTGTGGCGCGGCAGCAGCCGGATCGGCAGGGTCACGGGCTCGCCGCCCGCGCTCATGCGATGACCGATCGGGATCTCGGACGGCGCCGCATTCGCCTCCCCGTTCGGACGCGGGCGGTCCTCGCCGCGGTCGGGGCGTAGCCTCAGCGGCGCGTGACCCGCCCCCGCCGATGCGGTCTCGCGCGGCATGACGGGGGGGGCCTCCACCGCGGACGCCGGGGAGCGGCGCGGGCCGGCATCCGGCTCGCCGAGGCCGGCCCGCTGGAAGAGGGCGGTCGCGCGCACGAAGCGCCCGGCCCGGAGCCAGGCCTCGAAGCGGTCGAGCCGCCCCTCCGCCGACGCCGCATCCCGCAGGTCGCGCAACGCGACGAAGGTGCGCAGGTCGTCCTCGTCCGGGTCGATCAGCACGCCGTTGGCCGCGGTGAACAGGTCGACCAGCTGCTTGGTCTTGGCGCCGCCCGGCACCGGCCCGCGCCGGACGATCAGCAACTCCCGCCCGGGCATGCGGGCCGAGATGCCCGAGGCGGTGAGCGCCGCCCGCAGCCGAGCCTGGAAGGCGATGGCGTTCTGGTGCAGCAGCGCGCGGTAGCAGACGTGCCGCTCGCGGTCGTTCTCGTCCCGGTGGGTCAGCGTGAGGCGGCCGTGCAGCGGCGGGATCCTCTGCTCCGGCTCGCCCTTGCTCGCCACGTCGAGGGCGTCGTCCGGGTCGTCCTCCAGCGCGTAGAGGTCGAAGGCCGCGCGCAGCACCTCGGCGAGGGCGTCGTCCTCCCCGTCGAGGAGGTCGCCGATCTCGGCTCTCGCCTTCGCGCCGGCGAGGTTGAAGAGCGTCTCGGACGTGTCCCGATCCACTTTCTCGATCCGCCCCGTAAGGTCGTCGCAGAGGGAGACCCGCCCCTCCGCCAGGCAGGCGCGGCGGAAGGCGTCGCACCGCATCAGGATCGTGCGCGGCATCATCCCGGCCTCGGCGGCCGCCGCGATCGCGGCCTCGCTGTAGGGCCAGGACGGGAAGGGCGGCGTGAAGCCGGCCTCGAGGCAGGCCGGGCGCATGCGCCCGACGATCAGCGCGGCGGCGGCCGTGCGATCGCTCATCCCGCGGAGGTAGATGTCGTCCGTGAAGCGGTGCCGCGTCGCCCCCGTGGTCCGCTCGCCGAGGCGGGCCCAGGATTCCGGGAGGCAGGTCACCACGGTCATGCTGCGGTCGCAGACGGTGTGGAGCTCGAGAAGGCCGGCGCCGAGCACCTCGGCGAGGCCCGCCGCCCCGTCGAGGTCGTCCGTGGCCGCGAGCCGGCTCGCCTCGATCACGCCGTCGATCTGGTCGATGGCGATGAGCGTCGGCCCGCTCAGCGCCATGATCCAGCACATGCCGCGCACGAGGTCGATCGGGGCCGGCGGCGGCGTCTTGAAGCCCAGCGCGGCCCGCTCGCCCGGGTCGGCGTCGTAGCCCTGAAGCCACGCATGCGCGAGGCCGACGGCGCTGAAATCCTGGGAGCGCAGCAGGCACAGGGCGCGGAAGACATCGAGGTGCTTCAGCGCCCGCGCCGCGTCGACGCTCATCAGGGCCCTGACCAGCACGTCGACGATGCGGCGCGCGTCCATGTTGGGAGTGTTGAACGCGGCCTCGACCTGGGCCTCGACCTTGAACCGGCGGGCGACGCCCGCCAGCACGGCGTCCGACTGGCGGCGCCCGTCCGGCATCGCCTGGAGCAGGGCCGTGACGAAGCTGAGCGCCGCGCTGCGCCAGAAATCGGTCAGGCCGAGCACGTCGAGGGGGACGAACCAGCCGCCCTGCCGCCAGACCTCGCGGCGCAGCTGCCCGACGAGATGGGTCTTGCCGATGCCGGGCTGGCCGACGAGGGCGCGTCCCTTGGCCCGCTGGTCGGGGGTGCGCGCCTCGGCGCGGAGGTCCGCGACCAGCGCCGGCACCAGGGCCTCGTTGGGGGCGCCGGTCGGCGGCGCGTCGATCCAGATGCTGTCGAGGGTGCGGACCCAGTCGAAATCGACACGGCGCAGGGCGTCGAGGGCGTCGCTCATCGGGCGGTCACCGGATCCAGAGGATGTGGAAGGGTTCGCCGGCCGGGCTGTAGGCGGCGGCGTGCTCGGCCGGCGTGAGGGCCTTCGGGTCGCTGAACTGGCTGAGGCGGGCGGTCGCGTCCTTCCGGAGGATGGCGGCAAGGCCCGAATCCACCGTGGCGCGGTCGAGGTCGGCGAGCGCTGCGCGCAGGTCGCTGAGCCGAACGGCCTCGGCGCGGGCGCCACCGGTGAGGTCGAGATAGGCGGCCTCGATGCGCGCGCGCAGCTGGCGCGGGCCGAGGGGCCTTCCCGCCTTCGGCGCGGCCTTTCGCGGGGCCGCCGCCCGGCGCTTCGGAGCCGCCTTGGTCTCGGGAGCGGGTTCGGGCGCAGTTTCCGGCGGGGAGCCGACCAGGTCTGCCAGCGTCTGCCCGGTCGCGGCGAGGTGGCGATCGATGCGCCCGAGCCAATCCCGAAGGACGCGCAGGTTCGGCGGCAGCGGCGCCTGCAGGTTCCGCCCGGCCCAGTGCCAGCCCCGATCCGTCACCGAGAGGACGAACGACCGGCCGGCCTTCTCGACGGCGATCAGGCCCGCGGCGGCCAGGGCCTCCCGGTCCGGCTTCCTCACCGCCGGCACCAGCGTGCCTTGCGCGGCACGGCCGCAGCGCCCCAGGAGGCACCAGAGAACCAGGCTCTGCGTCGGCGTCGGCTCGCTCATCGAAACCCCTTCAGCGCTCGCGCGCGCCGCACGACGGCGCGGATCTTCTCGATCGCCAGGCCCGGATCGGCCTCCACCTGCGCGTTGGTGAGGCGCAGCACGAGATAGCCGGCGACCAGGAGTTCGTAGTCCCGGTGGCGGTCGGCGTCGAAAGCCGCCGCGGCGCGGTGCTCGGGTCCGTCGAGCTCGACCACGACGCCGCCCGCCTCCCACAGCAGGTCGACCCGGGGCACGAACCGGCCGCCGCCGAGCAGCACGCGGGCGTTGCCCTCGAACAGGCCGGCAAGGTCGGCGTCGCGCGCCAGCGCGTCCTCCATCCGCCGCTCCACGGCACTGGCAGGGTGGGCGCGGGAGCGGGCCGGGATGAAGCGCACCGCGGCGGCGACCGGCTCGCGCAGAACCTCGTACGCACCGTAGAGAACCCGGTCGAAGGGCGGCATCGGGGGCGGGGCCGCCGGCAGCGCGACGACCAAGGCGGCGCCGCAGGCGGCGCACCGCTCCAGCGCCTCGATCAGCGCGGCCGCGCGGACCGGGCTCGACGGATCGACCTCCGCGACGAGCGCGACGCCCGCCGGATCGATCGTCCGAAGCAGCTGGGCGAGCTCGAAACCCCGATCGAGATGCCGGAACCGCGGCGGGGCGCCGGCGCCCGCGCGCTTGGCCGCCGCCCTGAGCCAGGGGCGGGACACGCGCAGGTCGTCGGGCGCGGCATCGGCAGCCGCGTCGAGGCCGTGCCAGTCGGGCCACCGGGAAAGGGCGAGGTCGGCGAAGTCGTCGAGCAGGCGATCGAGCACGGCCTCGGCCGTCCGCGCCGCATCGGCTTCGAGGAACAGCACGCCCCGCTCCGCCGCGCCCGCCGCGTCGAGGGCGGCGCCGACGCCGTCGCACCCGATGCCGACGAGGACGAGCCGCTCGCCCGCCCGCAGACCCTGAATCGTCCGCCCGAGCTCGCCGAGCGGCAACCGCCGGCGCGGCGCATCCCCGCATCCGGCGGCGTCGGCGCGATCGGGGATCGTGCTCACGTCCGAAGGCTCATGCCGACGCTTCCGCCCCCGCGTTTCCGCAACCTTTCAACACGGATCGACGGCTCGGCGCTACCGGATCGTCACCGTGAGGTTGCGGACCGCCCGTGTCCCGATGTCGCGCGGCGGGTGCCCGCCGATCGGCCGCCGCATCCGCCGAGGCCGGTGCCTGCCCCTCTCCGGGCGGAACCGCGCCGTATCCGGTGCCCGAGCCCTCGCGCTTGATCGCGCGGGTCGGCGCGGCGATGATCGCGGCCATGTCCGACATCGGTGATCCGCCCGCGACGCGAACGGCGCCGCTCGTCTCGACCCGGGCGGCGACGTCGATCGTGATCGCCGACATGGTCGGGACCGGCGTCTTCACCAGCCTCGGCTTCCAGGTCACGGACATCACGTCCGGCTTCACGCTGCTGCTGCTGTGGTTCGTCGGCGGCGTCGTCGCCCTGTGCGGGGCGTTCAGCTATGCCGAGCTGGCGGCGATGTTTCCCCGCTCCAGCGGCGAGTACAACTTCCTCACCCGCGCCTACGGCCCCGCCTTCGGCTTCATGGCCGGCTGGCTCTCGGCGACGGTCGGGTTCGCCGCGCCGGTGGCGCTCGCGGCGATGGCGTTCGGCCAGTATGCGCAGGCGATCCTGCCGGGGACCCCGCCCCTGCCCCTCGGCCTCGCGGTCGTCTGGGGGGTGACCGCCATCCGCCTGGTCGGGGGCCGCCACGGCGATGCGATCCAGGTCGGCTTCACGCTGCTGAAGCTCGCGCTGATCGTGCTCTTCATCGTCGCGGGCTTCGCCGGCGGCGGGGGCGGGTCGACCGACTTCGCGCCGAGCGCCGCCGACCCGGGCCAGATCTTCAGCGCGAGCTTCGCGGTGAGCCTCGTCTTCGTGATGTACGCCTACACGGGCTGGAACGCGGCGACCTACATCGTCGGGGATCTGGCCGATCCGCCGCGCAGCCTGCCGCGGGCGCTGTTCGTCGGGACGGGCGTCGTGCTCGTGCTATACGTCGCGCTGAACGCCGTGTTCCTCTACACGACGCCGACCGCGGAGCTCGCCGGGCAGATCGAGGTCGCCCTGATCAGCGGGCGCCACGTGTTCGGCGAGGCGGGCGGGCGGCTCGTCGGCATCCTGATCTGCCTCGGCCTGATCCCGACGATCAGCGCCATGATGTGGATCGGGCCGAGCGTCACCGTGGCGATGGGCGAGGACGCGCCCTTGCTGCGCGTGTTCGCGCGGCGCGCCCGCACCGGCGTGCCCGTGGCCGCGACCCTGCTGCAGGCCGTCGTCGCGAGCCTGCTGCTCCTCACCCGCAGCTTCGAGGCGGTGCTGGAATTCATCCAGTTCAGCCTGATCCTGTGCTCGTTCCTCACCGTCCTCGGCGTGATCAGGCTGCGCATCACCCGGCCCGACCTGCCGCGGCCGGTCCGCGCCTGGGGCTATCCGGTCACGCCGCTGATCTTCCTCGGCGTCACGCTGTTCATGCTGGTCCACCTGGTCGCCTCGCGACCGCTCCAGTCGCTCGCGGGCTTCCTCCTGATGCTGGCCGGCCTGCTGCTCTTCGTCGTCGCGGACGGGCTGGCCCGGCGCAGGGACCGGACGCCGATGCGATGAGGCCGCTCGATCCCGAAGCCGATGCGTGCGACGCGAGGCCGGCCGAGACCGCTGGCGCGCACCGTTCCCGAAGCGCGATCACGGCGTCGAGGGGGCGCCCGGCTTGGTCGCGCGCAGCACGTCGAGCCGGTACTCGGCGGTTCGCGACTGCGCCAGCACCCGCGCGAAGCCCTTCGCGCCGGCGATGAAGCCTTCGGCCGCGTCGTCGCCGGAAAGCGGGTAGTGGGTGACGCCGAGCCAGTGCACCAGCACGATGTCGGCCTCGGGCAGCACCGCGTTCTCCACCCGTGCGACGAGACGCGCGAGATCGGCCCGGTCGAGGTAGTAGGCCACCTCCGAGATCACGATCAGGTCGAACCGCCCGTCGGGCCATTGCCCCGGAACGGCGGCGAGCTGGAAGCGCGCATTCGCGCAATCGGCGCAGCGGGCGCGGGCCGCCTCGATCACGGAGGGAACCACGTCGAGCCCGACCACGGCATCGCAGCGCTGGCAGAGCTGGTGCGTGAACACCCCGATCGAGCAGCCGACATCGAGAGCGGACGCGTAGCGGGGCCGGGGCAGGGCGGCGAGCGTCGCCTGGTACTTGGCACGCTCGTAGGCGCTCGAGGCGAACTGCCAGGGATCGGCCTCGGTGGCGTACATGCCCTTGAAGTAGTCGGTGTCGAGGGACTTCGCGCGCCGGCCCGTCTCCGTCACAGCCGGCCCTCCCGCCTCGCTCTCCGCACCCGCGGCGGCCGTCATCCCGAGCAGCGTGCCGGCGACGACGCCGCCCCCGGATCGCAGCAGGCTCCGGCGTGACGGTCGCTTGCAGTCGCGCACGATGAACCTCACCCCGTCCGTAGGCCTGTGATGAGCGCAACCGCATCCGCCCGGGACAGTTCCGCCGGAGCCAGCCCGCGTCAGGACGGCCCGATCGACAGCTCATGCCCGATCGACGGCCTGTGCCGGGAGCGTGAACGAGGAACATCGACGCGGCGCATCCCGTTGAGACAGCCGTATTATGGGAGAAAACGCATGGTCGACGTCGCGCAGATCAAGGAACACGCCGAGGTCGTCGGCTCGGACGGAGCCCACGTCGGCACGGTCGATCACGTCGACAAGGGCGAGATCAAGCTGACGAAGAAGGACGCGGCCGCCGGGGGCCTGCACCACTACATCCCGGTCGACTTCGTCCAGGCGGTGGAGGGCGACACCGTCCGCCTCGACCGGCCGGCCGAGGAGGTCAAGCGCGAGTGGTCGACGTCCTGACCCCATGGGATCCGCGGCGCCTGGGCGTCGCGTTCCGTCCCCGCACAGGCCCGAACGCGGTGTCCACGGCGTTCGGCGCAACGGGCGACGAGCCCCCGGCCAACCGCTGCCGGGCTCCGTCATCGACTCCGATGAGCGACCGGGAATGGCATCAACCGTGTTGAGCCGCAATGTCCGATGACGATGCCGAGGCGTTTCTGCGCGAAGTCCGCGCGGCGCTCGCCACCGCTCGCCCCGAGGAACCGTCCCTCGACAGCCTGCAGCGCCTGATGACCTGGCTGCAGACCACCGAGATGGAGGAAGCCCCGCCCGAGGTCGGCCGCGACGGCACGGAGGACGGCGAAGGCGCCGCCCCCGAAGTCTCGGAGCCGTGACAGACGATCGGGACGGAAGGGCTGGGGGAGCGTCGCGCCAGGCCCGGGGAGGCGACCCTGCCCGAGAGGGCAGGCAGGGCCGCCGCAGCGGATCGGGCAGATCTGCTGGCTGCCGAGGCAGTGAAGGCATGGTGCGGCAGACAGGTTGCCGAAGAATGACCGAACGGCGTTCGAATCGGACCGGAGTCGCAGAACCTGCGCAAACGCGTCGATCAACGATCCGTGTGGGGCGGAACGCCGGGCTGGGCGGATCCGTTTCAGCCGCCTCACGGGAGCCTACCATCATGAAGCTCGGTCTCGCCGCCTCTCTGGTCGCCAGCAGCCTTCTCCTCGTCGCCCCCGCACGTGCGCAGGGCACGGCGAACGCGCCCGGCGCGGTGCCGGGGTCGGCGGCCACCGCACCGGCGGCCAATCCCACGGCACCGAAGAGCAAGCCCGCGGCGCCGAAGGCGGATCGCACCGCGCGATCGAAGGAATGCTCGATGCAGGCCGACAAGCAGGGCCTGCACGGCAAGGCGCGCAAGGCCTTCCGGAATTCGTGCAAGCACGGCCGATCCTGATCCGGTCGTCCGGCGCGCCACCTTGATCCCGCTCTCGCCGACCGTGCGTCCGCGACGTTTGCCCATCGGTGATGAGGTCGGCCGGATGCGGCTGTCCCTCCTCGGTGCCTGCATCCTGCTCGCCCTCGGCGGCTGCCAGGATCCGAAGCCCGGCCCCGCCGGCCCGGCCGGGCCGAAGGGCGATGCCGGCCCGCCCGGCCCCCGAGGGGACGCGGGCCTCACCGGCGCGACCGGGCAGCGCGGCGCGACCGGCGACAGGGGCGAGCGCGGCGAGCCCGGTCCCGTCGGCCCCGCCCTCGACGGCCTGGTGCGGCAGGACGTGCTCTGCCGGCGCGACGAGATCCTGATCGGCGCCTATTGCCAAGGCTACGCGGTGCTTCCCTCGGTCACGATCACCGACGGCATCGCCACCGTCGGATGCATGGACCTGCAGTCCAAGCCCGCCAAGAACGCCCGACCGGTCGCGACCTGCCTGAAGAAGCCATGAGCGACCTCCAGTTCTGGCTCTTCCTCGCGGTCGCCATCCCCATCCTGCTCCTGCCGGCTGGGATCGCGGCCTGGAAGGGGCGCAACCTCTGGCCCGTCATCGCCCTGAGCCTCGTGTTCTGGCCGGGCGCGCTGGGTTTGGCCCTGCGGACCAGGCGGCGGTGACGGCGCTGACCGGTACTGCCGTGCATGCCCCCGGCATCGAGCGGACGACGCCGTTGCGCACCATGCGCCGCGATGGTCCGTGGCGCCCTACCGGATGATTTGCACGCCGGCCGATGCGGACGATGCTGGCGGACCCGGGATCACCGAGCCGCGGTCGCGCTCGCGGATGAAGCCGGCGACCGCCTCCGATTGCAGCGGCACCGAGAGGCGCTCGATGTGCGGGTCGTGCGCGAGCGCCTGCGTCGTCGCCCGCACGTTGGCGTAGGGGTTGCCCTCGGCGCTTTCCAGGAAGAAGGCGCGAGTCGATCGATGACGGCATCGAGTTCACGCATCCGTTCGCAAGACGGCGAGGGTTCGGTGCCGCTCCCGATGTCGCCGATGATGTCGCGGGATCGGACGAAGGGCAGAAGGTCAGGAGCCTTTTGAAGAGTAGAATATAGTTCGCCAGCGGCCCCAGATCGGAGATCGTCTTTCTGGCTCGCCGTCTGCATTAAAAATTCCCTCTCGTTGACTTCGGGCGAGGCCGGGCGGATTTTTCGCAGCCCTTCCCGGTCCCGTCAGGCAGGCGTCGGACGCGCGTCCTCGCTCGGGTCGACCGCTTCGGGCGGCTGCACGCGCCATCGCGGCGCGCGGCACCCCGGCCTTCGAACGCCCGAGCGATCAGGAGAGTCCCATGAGCCATCTCCCGCCCGATGCCGTCGAGTTCATCGGCTTCGCGGCTCCTCGCCTGACCTCCGAGATCCATCCGGCGGAGGGTCCGGCGATCGACCGGGACTACCTCGACCGCCTCGCTCAGGCGCACGAGGCCGGCGGCTTCGACCGCATCCTCGTCGCCGCCTACTCGACGGCGCCGGACGCCCTGCTGATCGCGTCCCGGATCGCGGCGGTGACGCGACGGATCGGGCTGATGATCGCCCATCGCACCGGCTTCACCGCGCCGACGGTGGCCGCCCGGCAATTCGCGACGCTCGACCAGCTCACCGGCGGCCGCATCGCCATCCACGCGATCAGCGGCGGCGACGATCGGGACCTGGCACGCGACGGCGATCACCTGAGCAAGGACGAGCGCTACGCCAGGACGCGGGAATTCCTCGACGTCGCGCGCCTGTCCTGGACCGCGGAAACGCCGTTCGACTATTCCGGCAGCTTCTACCAGGTCGAGCAGGGGTTCTCGGAGGTGAAGCCGGTGCGGGCCGACGGCATCCCGGTGTTCTTCGGCGGCGCCTCGCCGGCGGCGCTCGACGTGGCCGGGCGCCATGCCGACACCTACGCCCTCTGGGGCGAGACGCTGGATCAGGTCCGCGACCTCATCGCCCGCGTCCGCGCCGCGGCGGCCCCCTACGGCCGGAATCCGCGCTTCAGCCTGTCGTTCCGGCCGATCCTCGCCGACACGGAGGCGGCGGCCTCGGCGCGGGCCGAGGCGATCCTCGCCAGGACCAGGGCCGTGCGCGCGGCCAGGGGCCTCGGCCCCGCGGCGACCCCGCAGAACGAGGGCGCGCGAAGGCTCCTCGCGGCGGCCGCGAGCGGCACCCGCCTGGACAAGCGCCTCTACACGGCGATCGCCGCCGAGACCGGCGCGGCCGGCAATTCCACCGCGCTCGTCGGCACGCCCGATCAGGTCGCCGAGGCGCTGCTCGACTATCACGACCTCGGCGTGCGCACCTTCCTGATCCGCGGCTTCGATCCGCTGGAGGATGCGATCGGCTACGGTCGCGACCTGCTGCCGGCCTTCCGCGCGCAGCTCGCCAACCGCTCCACCACCGCGGAC
The DNA here is from genome assembly GCF_022829485.1 of Methylobacterium sp. J-059. Classification (NCBI taxonomy): domain Bacteria; kingdom Pseudomonadati; phylum Pseudomonadota; class Alphaproteobacteria; order Hyphomicrobiales; family Methylobacteriaceae; genus Methylobacterium; species Methylobacterium sp. J-059. The sequence continues at coordinate 102,724 of NZ_JAKSYA010000055.1, read as the reverse complement.
GCCGCCTGATGCGCGCGCTTCTGACGGTTCTCGCGCTCCTCGTTGCCCTGATCCCCGCCCGGGCCGAGGACGTCCTCCGGGTCGGCGACCAGCGCGGCAACGCACGCGCGCTGATGGAGGCCGCCGGCGTCCTCGACGGGCTGCCCTACCGGCTGGCCTGGAGCGAGTTCCCGGCCGCCGCCCCGTTGCTCGAGGCCCTGAACGCCGGCGCGATCGATGCCGGCGGCGTCGGCGACGCGCCCTTCACCTTCGCCGCCGCCGCGGGCGTTCCGGTCAAGGCCTTCCTCGCCTTCCGGAACCGCCAGGACGGGCTCGCGATCCTGGCGGCGGCGGATTCGCCGATCCGCACGGTCGCCGACCTCAAGGGCAGGCGCATCGCGACGAACCGCGGCTCGATCGGACATCAGGTGGTGCTCGCGGCCCTGGAGGAGGCCGGGCTGCCGGCCGATGCCGTCACCCTGAGCTTCCTGCCGCCGGCCGACGCCAAGATCGCCCTGGCCTCGGGCAGCGTCGACGCCTGGGCGACCTGGGAGCCCTACACTTCCACCGCCGAGCTCGCGGGCCTGGTCCGTGTCGTGCGCGACGGCAACGGCATCACGCCAGGCCTCAGCTTCGCCGTGGCGAGCGACGCCGCGCTGAAGGACAAGCGCGCGCTGCTCGCCGATTTCGGGGAGCGGCTCGCGCGGGCCCGGGCCTGGGCGCTCGCCGACCCCGCCCCCTACGCGAAGGTCTGGTCGAAGCTCATCGGCCTGCCGGAGGCGGTGCCGCTGCGCTGGTTCGGCCGGGCGCAGTACCGCAACGTCCCGATCGACGAGGCCGTGATCGCCGACGAGCAGGCCAACATCGACCTCTACGTGCGCGCAGGCCTGATCCCGAAGGCGCGCGCGCCGCGGGCCGAGGCGATCTTCGACACGGGATTCCCGCAACCGGCTGCGTTACGCTGATCGGCCGACGAGCAGGATTCGAGCGATGCACGATCACCACGACGACCCGCACGACCACCCGCACGCCCAGGCCGAGCCGGGTCCGGGCGCCGAGCGCTGGAAGCACGACGGCGTCCGGGTGATCCCCGGCGACAGGCTCGACGCCAACACGGCGCAGACGCCGGGCATGTTCCGGCAGGCGGCGATCAACCATGCCCGCGTCGGCGCGCAGAAGATCTGGGCCGGCACCGTGGCGATCGAGCCCGACGCCAAGACCGGGGTGCACCATCACGGCGCGCTGGAGAGCGTGATCTTCGTGCTGTCGGGGCGCGCCCGGATGCGCTGGGGCGACCGGCTCGAATACGTCGCCGAAGCGGGCCCCGGCGACTTCATCTTCGTGCCGCCCTACGTGCCGCATCAGGAGATCAACGCCTCGCCCGACGAGACGCTGCAATGCGTGCTCGTGCGCTCCGACAACGAGGCGGTGGTGGTCAACATCCCGGAGGTCGAGCCGGTGGAGCGGCCCGAGACCGTCCACTGGATCGATCCGATCCACAAGCATCCTTGAGGCCCGGCGCCGCGAGCGCTGAAACGGCGCAGGTCGCGGCGCGTTCTGCAATGCGGGCACCCGAGAGGCCCAGCGCGACATTCACCATCGGCCGGCGGGGCGGGACACCTTGAGACAGGACACGATGCGCCTCGGCGCGTTCTTCTACGCCACCGGCCACCACGTGGCGGGCTGGCGCCACCCGTCGAGCGAGGCCGACGGCGGCCTCAACCTCGAGCGCTATGTCGGCTGGGCGCAGCGGGCCGAGGCGGCGAAGTTCGACCTCGTCTTCCTCGAGGACGGCTCCGGCATCCGCGACTCGAACCTGCGCTCGAGCGAGCGGACCGCGCGCTCGGCGCATTTCGAGCCGGTGACGCTGCTGTCGGCGCTGGCCGCCGTCACCAGCCGGATCGGGCTCGTCGCGACCACCTCGACCAGCTTCAACGAGCCCTACAACGTCGCCCGGCGCTTCGCCTCGCTCGACCACCTCAGCGGCGGCCGGGCCGGCTGGAACCTCGTGACCTCCACGACCGACGCCGAGGCCGCCAATTTCGGCGAGGCCGGCATCGCCCGCCACGGCGACCGCTACGCCCGGGCCGAGGAGTTCGTCGACGTGGTGCTGGGCCTGTGGAACACCTGGGACGACGGCGCCGTCGTCATCGATCGCGCCAGCGGCCAGTTCTCGAAGCCGGACGGCTTCCGCCCGCTGAACCATCGCGGCACGCATTTCGAGGTGCGCGGACCGCTCAACATCGCGCGCACGCCGCAGGGCCAGCCGGTGGTGGTGCAGGCGGGCTCGTCGGGGCCGGGCAAGGATCTGGCGGCCCGCACCGCCGAGGTCGTGTTCACTGCCAACCAGACGCTCGCGGAAGCGGTCGAGTTCGCCGGCGACCTCAAGGCGCGCCTGCCGCGGTTCGGCCGCGAGCCCGGCGACCTCAAGGTCATGCCGGGCCTGTTTCCCGTCGTCGGGCGCAGCGAGGCGGAGGCGCGGGCCAAGTTCGAGGCGCTGCAGGACCTGATCGACCCGGTGGTGGGCCTCGCCCTGCTCGAGCGGATGGTCGGCGGCTTCGACCTCTCCGGGTTCGATCCCGACGGCCCGGTGCCGGAGCTGCCGGAGGCCGAGGGCGCCAAGTCGCGCCAGCAGCTGATGTTCGACCTCGCCCGCCGGGAGGGGCTGACCCTGCGCCAGCTCTACCTGCGGATCGCCGGGGCGCGGGGCCACTCGCAGATCGTCGGCACGCCCATGCAGGTCGCCGACGAGATGGAGGCCCGCTTCCGCGCCGGCGGCGCCGACGGCTTCAACATCATGCCCGCGACCCTGCCCGGCGGCCTCGACGACTTCATCGAGCTGGTCCTGCCGGAGCTGCGCCGGCGCGGCCTCGTCCGGACGGAGTACGAGGGCCGCACGCTGCGCGCGCATCTCGGCACGCGTCCGCCCGCGGGCTTCGGCCCGGCGGCGCCGTCCGGCTCGGGCAGCGGCACGAAGGAGGGACGATGAGCCGGGACCGACGCCTGCATCTCGGGGCGTTCATGCGCCCGCTCGGCATCCATACCGCCTGGTGGCGCTATCCCGGCGGGTACCCGGACGCCAACTTCAACCTCGAGCATCTCGTCCACTTCGCCCGCCGGCTGGAGGCGGCGAAGTTCGACGCCTTCTTCATGGCCGACCATCTCGCGGTGATGAACATGCCGCCGGCGGCCTTGCGCCGCTCGGCCACCGTGACCTCGTTCGATCCGCTGACCCTGCTGCCGGCGCTCGCCATGGTCACCGAGCGCATCGGGCTGATCGCCACCGCCTCGACGACCTACAACGAGCCCTACCACGTCGCCCGCAAGTTCGCCTCGCTCGACCACATCTCGAAGGGCCGCGCCGGCTGGAACCTCGTCACCTCGGGCAATCCCGACGAGGCGCACAACTTCGGCCGCGACGCGCATGTCGAGCACGCCACCCGCTACGCCCGCGCCCGCGAGTTCTTCGACGTGGTGACCGGCCTCTGGGACTCGTTCGCCGACGACGCCTTCCGCATGGACCCCGAGGGCGGGCTGTTCTTCGACCCCGACAGGATGCACGTCCTCGATCACCGCGGCGCGTTCCTGAAGGTGAAGGGCCCCCTCAACGTCGCCCGGCCGGTGCAGGGCTGGCCGGTGATCGTGCAGGCCGGCGCCTCCGAAGCCGGACGGCAGATCGCCGCCGAGACCGCCGAGGTCGTGTTCGGGTCGAGCTCAACCCTGGAGGCGGGCCAGTCGTTCTACGCCGACGTGAAGGGACGCATGCCGGCGCTCGGCCGAGACCCGGACCACCTCAAGATCCTGCCCGGCGCCTTCGTGGTGCTGGGCGGGACCGAGGACGAGGCCAGGGCCAAGAAGGCGCGGCTCGACGAGCTCGTCCATCCCGACAGCGGGCTCGCCAACCTCTCGGTGCGCCTCGGCGTCGACGCCTCGGGCTTCGCCCTCGACGCGCCGCTGCCCGAGATCCCCGAGACCAACGCGAGCAAGAGCGGGCAGGCACAGATCGTCGACTACGCCCGCAGGACCGGCGCGACGGTGCGGGAGCTGGCGCGCAAGGTCGGCGGCTACGGCGGCCTTCAGATGGTCGGGACCGCGGCACAGGTCGCCGACCGGATGGAGGAGTGGCTCGACGGCCGGGCCTGCGACGGCTTCAACGTGATGTTCCCCTTCGTGCCGGAAGGCCTCGACGACGTGGTCGACCGGCTGGTGCCGGAACTGCAGCGCCGCGGCCTGTTCCGCCGGGACTACGAGGGCACGACCCTGCGCGACCATCTCGGCCTGCCGCGCCCGGGCAACCGCTTCTTCGCCTGAGGGCGCCCCCGGCAGACGATCCATCCCGGCACGCCCGTGCGCAGGTCCGAGGCGGATCGAAGCGCCGGGCGGCACCGCACGCCCGGATCGCCTCGACAAACCGGACGAAACGCCGTCAGATCGCAGCTCGAGAACCGCGCGGGGTCCCAGGTCGCACGCCAGAAGGAGCGACCGGCGACGTCCCATCGGCGATCCGGGGAGGAGAGTGCGATGCGTCGGAACGCGCTGCTGTCGGCCCTGGCCGTCGCCACGAGCCTGTCCTGCGTCGGCGGGGCCGCCGCCAAGCCGCTCGCCTTCACCGGCATCCGGCTGATCGACGGCCTGTCGGCCGAGCCGGTCGCGGATGCGGTGCTGGTCGTCGACGGCGACCGCATCGTCGCGGCGGGGCCGCGCATGGCGGTCGCGGTGCCGTCCGACGCCGAGATCCGCGAACGGCCCGGGCACACGATCATGCCGGGACTGATCTCCGATCACTCTCACGTCGGCATCGTAAGGGGCGTCGACGTCGGCGCCCGGAACTACACGCGCGAGACCATCCTCGCCCAGCTCGAAGCCTACACCGCCCGGGGCGTCACCACGATCATGGCGCTCGGGCTCAACGGTGCGATCATGCCCGAGATCCGTGCCGAGGCGCATGCGGGTCTCATCCCCGGCGCCGACCTGTTCGGCGTCGACCGCGGCATCGGGGTGCCCGACGGCGGCCCGCCGCAGGCGATGGTGCGCGTCAGCCCGGATCAGCTCTTCCGCCCGGCGAACGCCGACGAGGGCCGCGACGCGGTCCGCGCGATGAAGGCGCGCGGCACCGACATGGTGAAGCTCTGGCTCGACGATTTCGGCGGCTCCGTGCCGGCCAAGATGCAGCCTTCCGTCTACGCGGCGGTGATCGACGAGGCCCATCGCCTCGGCCTGCGGGTCGCGGCCCACGTCCACGATCTCGAGGACGCGCGGGCCGTGGTCCGGGCCGGAGCCGACGTGCTGGCGCACGGCGTCCGCGACAAGCCGGTCGACCCGGACTTCGTCGCGCTGCTGAAGGCGCACGACACCTGGTACATCGCGACCCTGGCCCTCGACGAGGCGACCTTCGCCTACGCCGACGCGCCGGCCTGGGCGCAAACGCCCTTCGTCCGGACGGCGCTCGCGCCCGACCTCAAGGCGCGGTTCGACGACCCCGCCTGGCAGCGCGACACCCGCGCGAGCGCCAAGGCGCAGGCCGCGCGCGACTCGCTGGCCACGAACCTCGCGAACCTCAAGGCGCTCCAGACCGCCGGCGTCCGGATCGGGTTCGGGACCGACAGCGGCGCGGCTCCCGAGCGCGTCCCCGGCGTGGCCGAGCACCGCGAGCTGGCGCTGATGGTGCAGGCCGGGTTCACGCCGATGGAAGCCCTGACCATCGCGACGGCGCGGGCGGCCGACCTCCTCGGCCTCGCCGACCGCGGCCGCCTGGAAGCGGGTCGCCGCGCCGATTTCGTCATGCTCGCCGCCGATCCGTCCGAGGACATCGCCGCCAGCACCCGGATCGTCGAGGTCTGGCAGCGCGGGCGGCCGCAGGCGGTCGCCCCGTCTGCCGCGCCCTGACGGCGCGTCGCAGCGTCGGCATTCTCAGGCGGAGCCTGCGATGCTGCCCCGGCACGCCGGCCGAGGCCGAGTTCTCGCAGGACAAGGGAACCCCGCGTTCGCCGAGGCGGCGACGCGCCGCAGGGGCTCACGCGCCTGTGACGCGGCGGCTTGGCAACAATCGGGGGCGAGGGTGATTGGGCAGGGGCGCCACGGTCCCGGGCGCCCCTTTCATCCCCATACCGACGAGAGATTTATGACGCCTCAATTCTGGCTGTGGCTGGGCTTTGCAGGAATGGCGGCAGGCGCCGCCGTGATCCTGTTCATCGCGAAGCGGCGCACGCCCGCCGAAGAAGCCGACGGGATCATCCACGGAATCGTGCCGATCATCGCGGCCTGCTCCTACTTCGCCATGGCGACGGGCCAGGGTAGCATCACCCTTCCGGCCGGTCCCGATGCGGCGGAGGCTGCGCGGCAGTTCTACTTCGCACGCTACATCGACTGGACCTTCACCACGCCGCTCCTGCTCGTCGGACTCTCGCGCACCGCGATGCATTCCGGCATGCGCCGGCCGGCCGTCGTCTGGGGGCTGATCGGCTCCGACCTGCTCATGATCGTGACGGCCCTGGCCTTCGGCCTGTCCGACGTCGCCGCCGTGAAGTGGACGTGGTTCGCCATCTCCTGCGGCGCGTTCCTGGCCGTGTTCTACGGGATCTTCGTGCAGCTGCGCGAGGAGAACGCCGGCGAGCGGGCCGACGTGCGCAAGGCCTTCCTGCGCAATGCCGTGTTCCTCACCGGGGTGTGGTGCGCCTACCCGGTGGTGCTGCTCGTCGGCCAGGACGGCCTCGGCATCCTGTCGCCGAGCCTCGCGCTGGCGGTGATCGCGATCCTCGATCTCACCGCCAAGGTCGTCTACGGCATCATGGCGACGCTGGAGACGACCCGCGCCGTCGACCGCGACCTGGCGGGGGGGCGGACGGCCACGACGCCGCTGCGCCGGGCGGCCTGATGCTCTTGGCGGCTCGATCGTCCCTCTCCCGCCTCGCGGGGCCCGACGGCGCGAGCCGCCACCGCATCCATGCGGGGGTGACCGGCCTGCCGCAGCTCGCCGCCGCGCTCGTCGCGCTCGGGCTGGTCGCCTCCGCGTTCCTCCCGCGCGAAGCCTCCTGGCTCGTCGCCCTGACGGTCGTCATCGTCCTCGGCGTTCCGCACGGTGCGCTCGACGGCGCGGTGGCGGCCCCGCTGCTGCGCCCGCGCTACGGCCGAGCGTGGTTCGGGGTCTTCGCCGTTCCCTATCTCGGCCTCTCGGCCCTCGTCCTCCTGGCCTGGCAGATCGCCCCGCTGGCGACGCTTGCGGGCTTCCTCGGGTTGTCGGTCCTGCATTTCGGCGAGGAGGATTCGGGCCCGGGCCGACCGTTCGAGGCGCTCGTGCGCGGTGGCCTCCCGATCGCCCTGCCGGCGCTCCTGCATCCGCCCGAGACGGCGGAGATCTTCTCGGCGGTCGCACGGGTGCCGATGCCGTCACTTCCCGCCTGGTGGACGGCCGCCGCCTGGCTCTGGCTCGCCCTCGCGGCGGCCTGGCTCCTCGGCCGTCGCGTGCGGCCGGCGGTGCTGGCCGAGATATCCGTCCTGGCCGCCGCCTTCTGGCTGCTGCCGCCGCTCACCGCGTTCACCCTGTACTTCGTCGTCCTCCATGGCCCCCGGCACATGCGGGCGCTGGTGCGGGACCCGGCGAAGGCGCCCGGCGTCGACACGATGCCGCGCGCCGTCCGCGCCGCGCTGCCGGTCTTCGCGTTGACGCTGCTGCTCGGCGCGGGGCTGTGGCCGCTCTACGCCGCCGGCGCCGCGGATGCGCCGGCCAACCTCCTGACCCTGACGCTCCAGATGCTGTCCGCCCTGACCGTGCCGCACGTCCTCCTCGACCGCATCGCAAGCCGGTCGCACGGCTGATCCCGGAGCCGTCGATGCGCGGATCGCGCGGCGATCCGATCGGATCCGGCTCCGGGCTCGCTCGAGGGACCTCGGCATCGATCACCTACGGCATCGATCCTCTCGCGCCGGCCACTGTAGGCGAGCGCGGCGACGCGCAGCGATCATCACCGCGATCGCCCAGTGTCGGACAGCTCCGAACGCACGCGCGACTTCGCGGCAAGTGCATTCGACCGACGTCCCGAAGTCGCCATCGGCGGACGATCAGAGCCGCCGAGTGACTTTTGCCACACTCCCGACGCAAAAGCCGAGCTTGCAAGTCCCGTCGGCTGTCACCGGTCTTGGCTTGGCAGTACATTGGCGCAGCGTCGGTCGGAGCGTGCTTCGATCGGGCCGCAGGACATGGGACGCTCGGGATCATGATCATGGATGGTGGGCGTGCCGATGCCGGCGCGATGGACCGGACCGCTCGGCTTCGGACGGCGCTTCTGAGCCGCAGGTCGTTCCTGGCCGGCTCGGCGGTCGGCCTCGGCGCCCTCGGCCTCGGCAGCTGCGCGACCACCGACGGCATCCTGCTGGCCGAGGCAGCCAAGACCTACGGGCCGATGCCGGACGAGAAGTTCCCGATCCCAGCGGTCGACATCAGCAAGGTCGACCCGAAATACTATCGCCGGACGGTACGCTACGAGACCAAGGAAGCGCCCGGCACGATCGTCGTCGATCCCGCCAACTACTACGTCTACCGCATCGAGGGCGACGGAGCCGCGACCCGCTACGGCGCCAATGTCGGGCGCGACGGGTTCCTCTGGCACGGCGACGCCTATGTCGGCCGCAAGTCGGAGTGGGCGACCTGGACGCCACCCAAGGAGATGATCCGGCGCCAGCCGGAGGCGGCCCAATACGCCCGCGGCATGCCGGGCGGCCTCGACAACCCGCTGGGCGCCCGCACCCTGCATCTCTACCAGAACGGCGCCTACACGCTCTACACGATCTACGCCTCGAGCGAGCCCGACACGATCGGCACCGGCATCACGAGCGGCTGCGTCGGCCTGCTCAGCCAGGACATGATCCACCTCTACGCCCGGACGCCGGTGAAGACCAAGGTGGTCGTCCTTCCGGCGTAGCCGAACGTTCGACCCTGCCCGGGAGGCCGAGCCGGCGCGCGGTCTCGCGGCGGCGGTCTGCGCCGCGCCAGGAAGGCGGGAAGACAGGCGGAAGGGGTGTCTGAGACACCCTGCGCCAGGACGCGTCACCGGGATATCGGCCGCCGGCACTGGAGGTGTTCGTGCCGGCCATCACCGCTTGGCCGGCTACGCTCGGTCGTTGTCGCGCCCGGCACCCGGTCCTCGTCACGAGCTCGCCTGGGGCGAACCAGCGCCCATGCAGCGGGACGACCGGCTCGTATCGGGATTCCTCGGCGCACGACCCTTCGCGGTTCAGGCGAGATGGCGCCCTTCCGCCAAGCCGAACTGGAGATAATGGTGCAGCGGATCCATGCCGGCCGCCGCCACGTCCGGGTTGGCGGCCAGGTATGCGGCCGTGTGGAACGCCGCGCTCGGGTCTCGGCCCTGGAACCATCCCGACTGCTCGTAGTGCAACAGCGGGTTGGTGCCGGATGCCGCCACGTCCGGGTTGGCGGCAAGGTAGCCGGTCGTCGAGAAGTAGGCGTCCGGGTCGCGGCCCTCCCGGGCGCCGTATGTGAGGTAGTGCGTGAAGGCAAACGAATCGGCGGTCGCGGTCTGCGTACGGGCGGCGGTGGCCACATCCGCGTTCGTGGCGAGGTAATAGGTCGCGTCGAAGTCGCCGTAGAGGTGGTGGCCGCCGCCTTGGGCGATCGTCAGCCCGGGAAACGCGGCGCGGCCTTCCGCCTGGCCGTAGCCGAGGTAGTGCGCCAGCGGGTCGACCTTCGCGGCAGCGACGTCCGGGTTCGCCGCGAGGTAGGCCTCGCCCGAGAAGCCCGGGCCGGGGCTGCGGCCCTCGCGCCAACCGAACATGTCGTAATGGGTCAGCGGGTTGACGCCAGCGGCAGCGACGTCGGGGTTGGCGGCAAGGTAGGCCGCGGTCGAGAAGAATGCGTTCGGATCGCGGCCCTCGTGCCAGCCGTACTGTGCGTAGTGCTGTTCGGGATCGACGTGGGCGCGCCAGACGTCGAGGTTGTGCGCGTCGTAGTAGAGGTCGTCGACGAGAGCCGATCCACGAGCCTCGTCTATCGTGCCGTCGGTGAAATGAAGGTGGCCGATGCCGGTGACATCGTGCACCATGCCATCCGGTCCCGTCAGCAGGGCATCACCATTGCGATAACCGACATTTGCCTGCGTGAACGCGAAAGCGAAGGTCGCGTCGGACGCTGGCGCAGGCGCGGCGGCGGTAACAGTAAGGGTGCTCGAGGCTGCGCCGCCATGACCATCACCTGCGATATACGTAAAGAACTCGGCACCTGCAGCCTGAGATAGGTAGCTGTAATGACCGTCCGATCCGATCGTGAGGATACCATGCTGGCTTGCGATCGTGACTTCACCTGTGTTCGCAACGTAATAAGTCGTTCCGGCGTTCGTACGCACGGTCGTGACATGCAAAGCATTGCCGCCTAAACTGATGTCGTTGGCGAGCAGGTTCCCTGTCGCGATGGTGTGCGCGCTGAGCGTAAGGGCGTCAGCCTTCGCAATCGGCGTGCTGGCCACGGTGAAGTCGAACGAGACCGGCACCGCGGCGTTGCCGGCACAATCGGTCGCGGATGCCGTGACCGTGTGCGCACCGAGGCCGAAGGTCTGGCCGGACACGACGACAGCTTGGCCCTCCCTGAACACCACCGGATCGGCTCCATCGACGGCATCGTTGGACGCGGCCGTGAAGACGACCGGCGCACCGGCCGCGGAGGTCGCCTCGACCTGGGCGGACGGCCGCGCGCTGAGGGTCAGGTTGGGGCGCGTGGTATCGGCCACGGTGAAGTCGAACGCGATCGGCACCGCGGCGTTGCCGGCACGATCGGTCGCGGACGCGACGACCGTGTGCGCACCGAGGCCGAAGGTCTGGCCGGACACGACGACGGCTTGGCCTTCCTTGAACACCACCGGATCGGCTCCGTCGACCGCATCGGTGGACGCGGCCGCGAAGACGACCGGCGCACCGGCCGCGGATGTCGCCTCGACCTGAGCGGGCGGCCGCGCGCCGAGGGTCAGGATTGGGGATGTGAAATCGGAGACGACAGAGAGGCCACGGGCGTCGACCCAAGCGGGCATGTTTTGGTCGTCGTAGACAGCCGCACCGATGCCTGGAAGATTCGTCAGAGCGATACGATCGCCGCCCCAGCCATAAAACAGCTTTTCTCCAGCCACCACCTCATGATCGAAGGTCAATAAAAGCTTGTTGTTCCCCAATAGATCCGCCCGAACCGCAACCGCATCGGGGGAAGCATCGGTGTAATCGGCGCGCAGGCTCCAGCCGGCACCGAGGCGCGCGCTGGAACTCAGCGGAAGCAAACCGGATGCAGCGTCGAATTGGAACGTCAGCACGACTTGCCGAGAATGTCCGAAAACGGCATTCGCAAAAACAACCTGTGGCCCGGCATCGTCAATGTTTCCACCGGCCAGAGCGAGCGGCGAGCCCGACAGCGCAGACGCTCGAAATTCTTCGGCGACGCCGAGCGCGATGCGATGAGCCCACTGTGCACTATCAGCCTGATTGCCGTGAAGGCTTCCAGGCAATACAGGCTTTGTCACATCCAGATTGACGTCCATATCGACGTCGCTGGATTGACTTACCGCAAACGCCGCATTGAATTTCGAGTCTTCGGTGAGCCGTGTTTGGCCGACGCGGATATCCTGGTTCTTTATAGCTCCTTGAAAAGGGATCGCGTTGACGAAGAGATAGGGCGTCGTACCCGCATCCTGCCCGAGCGTGGCGCGGACGAGACCCGCTTCGTAACGGACAGCACTTTCCCACAGGTCGGTCGTAAGACCTGAATTTAGGCTGTCATTCTCGTTATGCAACCAGACTATTGCGGTGGGATTGGCGCGGTCTGCAGCGCTCAACTTTCCGAGAGCGCTCAGCAGCCCGAGCTCCTGGACGTTGGCAGTCCACCCTTTCGTATAATCCCCGCCGTTCGCCGTCAGCCAGTTGGTCGTTAGACCGGTCCCGCCCCATTCCGTGTTGGATCCATCGGAGTTGTTCCAATCCCCGACGATATTGACCTTGTGACTAATGCCGTCAAATCCTAGCAGATGTTCGATGTCCTCTTTGATGACCGGCATCAGACCATTTGTTGTGATATAGCGCGCGTTAGATTGCCCCCGTATGACAACGTTGATAGTCGACGATGCAGGCACATCGCCGGTCTTGGCCACATCGGCATCGGGAACAAAACCCTTGTTCAACCCATCCGTGGTCATGCTCGTTGTGAGAGGTCGAGGAGAAGAACTCGCGAGCCCATCCGGCGATGCGACGACGACAGTGTATGAACCGGCGGTTACGCTGCTAAAACTATAATGGCCGCTCGAGTCCGAAGTCGTGGTGAGCAAAGCGTGGCCGCTCGAGTCGAAAAGCGCCACGCTTGCTTGGCGAATTCCCGTCTCTCCGGCGCTCAGAAGCCCGTCGCCATTGCTGTCGCTGTAGATAGTTCCGCCGATGATGATATGGTCCGGGCTTCCCGAAAGTGCTAGATTTCTCGACCCCGTATTGGCACCTGCAGCCAAGACAATGGACTGCGAGGAGAAGGCATTCGTCGCGGTGCCGCCAGTCGGCGCCACGGAGTATGAGTAGGTTCCCGGCTTCAGGCCCGCAAAGCTGAAAACGCCATCGAGCGTCGCGTTGCTGTAGTCGTGATGACTGCTCGTTGTCGTGTCGACCACGGATCCATTGCTATCACGCAGAGTGACGATAGCACCGCTGAGCGACGCCTCCCCCGCATCATATTTCCCATTTCCATTTGCATCGACGAAAACGACGCCACGGAAAGCAGCGGTGGAATTCATGCCTTCGTTAAAGATGGTCGTCGCATTCTGATATGCGTATATATTATCAACCGACGTATATCCTGTTCGCAACTCAAAATCACCGACAGTTCCCCTGAGGAACGGACCGGATGTCACCTGAGCGATCAAAGGTTTGAAGTGGAGGCTGTAAATCCCATCGTCGAGACCGTCGAAGACGTAAGCTCCGCTCGCCGACGTCGTTTGCGTGGCGATCCGATTCCCGGTGCTGTCGAGGAGATCAACGACAAGGCCTGAGACGGCAGCTTCGCCTGTATCCTTGATGCCGTTGGCGTTCGGATCGGCAAAAGCGATCCCAGAGATCTTTGCGCTTGCGGTCATCGGTCCCTACGTATTTTTTCTTAGAATTTCACGGCGTCCTCGAATCGCCGCTCCGGAAAGGGATAAATGCACATTGCAATATCGTGCAAGACCCGAAGGTGACATAATCGGGGCCCTTGCGAGTGGTCCGCCCTGAAGCATGATGATCGCGCCGGCGCAGGATGAAACCGATGGCGTATCTTGTCCCGGCATTCGGTGGAGCGGGTTCGACCTGAAGGGGCCGGGCTCGGCGGACCACGCTCGCAGATGGCCTCTCAGGGCGTGAGGCCGCGCAGGGCCATGGCGCGGCGGCCAAGGTCGTCGGCGCTCTGACGAAGTCGGGCGGGTGAGACCGCATCACCGGATCGAAGGCGCTTCGCGACCAAGCGCAGTCGATGCCGAGCGGGCGCAGGCCATGCTCGAAAGCTCCGGCAATCGGGCGGTGACGCCTGCCACCGCGCGCCGGTTCGCCGACGTTGGTGCGGCAGCGTATCCGCCTCGGCGGCGGCTATCGGCGGGATCACCTGCGCGCCTTCGCCCAGCGGGTGGAGGTCCGAGAGGCCGAAGCTCGCATCATGAGATCGAAGGGAGAGTCGCTTCGCACGCTCACCGCCGTTTCTAGCGGGAGATCGGCATGCCCAGCTTGGGACTGAAGTGGCGGAAGGGGGGGCCGATACCGGACTTTGATTTTTTTATTGGGTTTTTTCGATTTTATCGGGCGTGCCCAAGCATTTGCCAAAGCGGAGTGGTCACGCTTTTGTTCGGGGGGTGGTTAACTGGAGGTTAGGAGTGGAGATAGGTGGAACTGTAACGCCAGGGTTATGACCCAGCAAATTCTCAACCCGATAGAACAGCTAAGCCATTGTCAGCGCATGCGCTTCAGCTTCACGCGCACACCGAATGGACACGATCATGCGTACAATGCCAAGGGCGGCTGGAAGCGCTCAGCGATGACCTCTCGCACGTCGCGTTTCACTGCATGTGGATCGGCGTGGAAACATGACCTTGGCCGATCCGTGCCTAACTTTATGACGCAGTGAGAAAATCCGAGTTTCCAGTGGGGTCGCGATCGGCGCCGGGCGTGAGCCCATCTCTCAAAGTATTTTGGCCACCATCGCGGTGATTTAACAGAGTTGAAGGAGGGGCATGCTTCGAAGCCGATCCTAAATTGGCGATCCGCGAGTTCAAATTCCGCCGATCGGATCGTTGGGAGGCGACGCGCACCCTCATCGCGCACACGCACCGAGGCTGGCTGCCGGCGTTGGCGTGCTCTCGGCTGCGAATTCCGAGCCCAGGGATGCCAGCTCGGAACGGAGTTCATCGGCCCGCCGTCGATGATGCTGTGCGACTTGGCGTATGGCATCCGCCGCGCTGTCGGTATCCAGATCGTCGGCGAGCGCTGCTTGCTGATCCGCCATAGCCTCGAGTTCCGCTATGCTGAAGGCTATCTGCCTCACCAGTCCGAGCATGATGTCACGCCCCGCATTGCACAGTGGATAGGGTGCGATGCAACATGCAACTATCAGTCCAAGTCTGTAAATAGATCACGATCGATCGCTCCACGACAAAGGTACGGCCAGTATGTGGACGCATAGGACACCGTCCAGAGGGGCCGCTCGGCAAGCATCGACGCGGACGGATGCTCGTCGCGGATCGAGTTGCCCACGCGTTGCACACGATCACGGTCGATCGTCGCCGTTTGAGCGGACGTCATCGCACCACGGTAGTACTGGTTGCGGACCAGCGCAGAGCGCTCCGCGCTGTTCGGAGGGAGGCGCGAACGATCGTCGGTGCAGCGCGAGGTGGGTGCATTGCGCGGCACAGAGCGGGATAGAGAAGGCTCGGCAAGACGTGATGTCTGCTCTTCGTCCGCCCCGGCGGGAAGTCATCGCCGGATCAGGGTAAGCGCGGGGGCGGTGACGGCAGCTCCGGCGGGGCTGGTCCGGCATGCGGGTCCGGTGCACGGCCCGGAGATGGGAACGACGCTCGCCTGTTCGCTTGAAGGATTTTTCCGACGGCGATGCCCAACGGAACGGACATCAGCAACCAACTGCGAAGGAATCGAAGAAGCCGGAGCATGGGCATGGTTCCGTACTGCCAAGGTGTGCGATGGACGATCGATCCGGTCGTCCTCCCGGAATCGTGGTGACACCGGACGAGCGGTGATCGCGACCCTGCGGGCCGCCCAACGGGGGATACCCGCACGGTGCGCAGCCATGGCACAAATCGCAGCGGGGCTGAGCGTTCGACCGCCGAAGGGTCGGGAAACGCGCTCACGCACGCCGCCCCTATCGAGGCATCTCGTCCTTCACCATCCTCCCGGGGGCCAACGCGAGGGCGAAGGCGGCCGTGACTCCGACCCAGCATCCGGCGATCTTCACCGCGACGTCTTCGAAACGGCCGTGGCGCGTCGCCTCGACCATCTGGAGCGCCTCCATGGCGCCGGCGACGACCGATAGGATCACGAGAATCTGCCAGCGGCGATGGGGATATCCGAAGGCGAACAGGAAGCTGACCGCGGCGTAGGCCCCGAAGCGTTCGAGGGCCGCCGGGGCGTCGGTTACGGGGCGAAGGCCGATTGGCGCGAGGGTCGCGACGATCACGCCCACCAGGAGTGACCATCCGAGGATGCGCGAAGCTGTGGTCATGGGAGGAAATCCGGTCGCTTTGGCGGAACGGCAGAGGAAACGGCGGTCGGCCCTTCAATTGGCCGCCGGATCCACGGAGACACCGAGCGGCGGCGGCGCTGCGTGCGTTGCGACGGCCCTGCCGCTCGAACGCCAGAGCCCTGCGTTCGACCGCCCTGACGCTGATCGACGGTCGACGTCCTGCGCCGGGTTCCCAATGCCTTCGGCCATGACGGTGCGCTGGCGAAACGCTGGAAGCCCGGCGGAAAACCTGATCGATAAGCGAGCTCGGATGCACTGAATGCGTTCGCCGGTTATCCCGACCCGGCCAAGAGGACCACATCCTCCTTCCCGGGGATGTCGAAGGCGGGCGGACCTGGCGGGCGGACCGTCCGAGGGCCCTGCGCAGGGAAGCTCGCTCGGTGTGCTGCTTGCCCCGAGAAAGACGGTCCGACCCGGCCCGCAAGGGGGCCGGACCGCACGCGTGGGTCCTTTGCGCGGCACTCAAAGCTTGAATGGCGTGTACGCGCGGATCGTCGATCGGTGCCGAAACTGGTCGGGGGCGACCGCCACTAGGACCAACACGGCATAGAACGTGAGCGGGATGAAGGCGACAAGACCGCCGATCATGGGCTCGGTGATCCCGTAGACGAGATAAAAGATGAGCATGGCGAGGAGGATGTGCGCCCGGTCGCCTGCGCTGCGTCGCAGGGTCGAGACCAGGGCTGTGCCGAACATCAGGAAACCGACGGCCCCGTCGGCGAAGAGGACGTTCAGGTACAGGTCGTGCGCGTGGGCGGCCGCCTTGAACAGCAGCGGATGAACGGGAAGGATGAATTTCGCCGAGCCGCCTCCGTAGCCGAACAGCGGTTGTTCGGTCCATAGATCGAGAACCACCGCCCAGATCCGGCTTCGTCCGGTGCCGCTCGTGATCTCGTCCGCCGATCCCGATCGTGCGACGCTGGAGAGGATCTGGTCGCTGAAACCGGTCATGACCAGCAAGAAGAAGCCGCCGATGATCGCAGCGACGGTCAGCTTCAGACCGACGTTTCCGCGCGAGAGATAAACATAGAACAGTCCGATCGCCACGGCGATCAGAGACATGCGGTTGTTGCTGGCCAGCAGGCAGAACGCCATCGGCGCCACGAGGACGAAGAACATCGGCCGGCGGAACGAGATCTTCGACGCGAGCACCATCAGGAGGATGCCGATGCCGGCCGACGCGCCGGCCGAATTGGCCGTTCCAAAGACCCCCTGCAGGCGCCCCGTCGGCTCGAACGCGCCGTTCGTCCAGTCGCTCATTCTACCGAGTTGCGGGTCCAAGACGTATGCGGCGATGGAAAGGCAGCACAGCAGGAAGCAAGCGACGATCAGGGCGTCGACCAAGCGTTGCGGACCCGCGATGCGGACGAAGGCGTAGAGGAACAAGAACGCCACGAGGTTCGACAGGGTTTCGACCATCGACATGGCGGGTTGAACCGCATGGACGCTGTTCAAGACGGTGAAGCCGAGGAACACGGTCCACGGCACGACTTCTGCAGTGACCAGCGGAAGGCGGCGCACGAACAAGGCCGACAGGGTCAATGCGCCCATCAATCCCAGGCAACCGAGCTTGATCAGGATCTGGAAGTCGATGGACTTGTCGTCGATCTCTCGGGTGCGCAGGGTCGCCGATTGCAGGACGACGATCAGAATCCCCGCGGCGAACGCGTAGCGCCAGTCCCACACCAGCGTACGCACCCCGGCAAACAGCAGGAGCGGCAACATTCCGGCCGCAATGAGCAAGCCGAGGGGGACTGGGTCCTTGTCGCTCCATGCGAAGACGAGCGTTGCGACAACGGCGGCGACGCAAAACGCCAGCGCGACGGTCGCCGCCGCACTGGCGAAGCGACTGGCGTATGTCGGTGCGGCATCCATTACGCAGATATCGCGGTCATCGGAGTGTTTTCCGTTGGTCCGGGACTTACGTATCCGGCCTGACTTTCGTCGAAGACCGACCATGCGGCCGCGATCGACTTGGTCCCCTCCCACCTGGGCTGCATCGGTCCGGCCTCACGTCGTCTTGAGGTCGCCGCGGACCTTGGCGGCCGCAAGGCGGGACAGGAAGACGACGTTGCCGATAAGGTAGCGGCGGGCCAGGCGGCGCGGTTCGAGACAGAGGCGGTAGACCCATTCGAGGCGTGCGCTGCGGATCCACGCCGGTGCCCGCGGCACCGCCTCTGCGAAGAAGTCGAACCACGCGCCGACCGCTATCCCGCAGGGGCAGACCTCGGGAACATGCGCGGCGATCCAGCTTTCCTGGCGAGGGTTGCCCATTCCGACCAAGATGAGATCGGCCCGTGCCGACGCGATGGTTGCGAGGATCGAAGGCTCGTCGGATTCCCTAAGATAGCCGTGATGCCGTCCGACGACGGTGTGCCGGGGCCAACGCTGTCCCATTTTCTCTGCGGTCCGCTCGATCACGTCGCCGCGCGCTCCGAGGAGGAAGATCCGCAGGTCGTGATCCGTGCTGTCGAGATAGGACGTCACGAAGTCGGTGCCGTTCAAGTTCTCCTCGAACACCGTCCCATGCAGGACGCGGCGTGCGATATCGACCCCGACGCCGTCGTTGAGAACCAGGAAGTCGCCGAGGCGCTCACGCATGGTGGGGCGTCGGGAACATTCGTTGGACAGGTTGGCGTTCAGGAAAGCTACCCGCGTCGTCGAACGATGCATCACGCGATTGTCGATATGGGCGACGACATCGCGCACCTTTCCGGATTGCACGCGAACGCCGAGGATGTCCGTCACGGTCAGCATTGGGGTGATCCTGCGGTGAGAAATTGCGGAGCGTCGACGATCACGCTCCGACTCGGCGGAGGGAAAAATCGCCGCGGCCGGTCACGAAGATGCGCAGCAGTCCAAGGGCGAGGCCGATGAACAAGGCGATCGCGAGGACCACCGCACTCCTAGGAGCGCTCTTCGATTGCGGCGGGTAGGCCGCGCTCGCGACTTGAGCGTCCGGGAGCGACAGGAACTGCTGCTGCCAGGTCTCGGCGTACCGCTCGAGGAACTTGTCGTGAAGAACGCGATAGGCCTGCGCGGAACTCTCAAACTTCTTCAGCGTCACGCGCGCCGAAGCCGAGTTCTCGCCTTCAAGCGAGCCGGAGAACTTCAACTCCTCCACGGCCCGCTCGGCGAGCTGTGCCTTCGCTTGCAACTCGTCGGTGCGGGCCTGCAGCAGCTTGCTGGAGCGCCGCGCCATCTCCTCACGCAACTCCATCTGGTCGGCAATGAAGGCTGCGGCGTAGGCATTCGCGACGCGCGCGGCCTGGGCCGGATCGGGCATCGTTGCCGCCACCTCGACCGCATATGTAAGGCCAATCCGGCGGACCGAGGTCAGTTTCTGCAGGGTACGCGCCGCGGCGGTGATCTCATCGTCCGGCTGCTTGGCAACGGGGTGCTTCCAGAAGGCGATGGTCCCGGTGATGGCACCCACGGCACGGGACACGGGCCCGTCCCGCAGTGCAGGATCGCCGACGAGCTTCTCGCTCTCGACCACCCGGCGCAGGATCCGCTCCGATTTCAGGAGTTCGACCTGACTTTCGATATTGGCGGATTCGACGTTCGCATCGATCGCCGGCGGCACGTTCGATCGCATAGCAGCGCTGTTCTTTGTATCGATCAGGATCAAGCCCGTCGACGTGAACTGCGGCGTCGCCAAGACTAGGTAAGCAATCGCGATCAGCACGGTCACCGCTGCCGGCAACACAAGCGAGCGCCAGTTCCGCCGAATGTTTAGCAGTGCCGCTAGAAAATCCGGGCCCTCCGGCTGAGGGCGCGCTGGAGCCGGGTCGGGGCCGAAGGTTCGGACCACGGCATCCTGCCGGGAATAGTAACCCATCGTCATCTACTCCCTGGCATAACGTCAAATGCCCTTCCAAACGGTCGAGGACCGACGCTCATCGATCCGCAGTCCCGTGATCGCACGGTGATCCTGCACTCCATCAGTCGACCGACAGCCGTCCTGCAACGAGGTCGTTCGCTATGCTGAAAGGTAAACATGATGAGTAAGGATATAACCTGAGCGACTCCGGTATTACGGCGACAACTTAGGCTATCGCGGCTTATGTTGCAGCGCACGCAAAAAATTTGTGCATCAAAAAAGATATTTCGACATCGGCCGTCTCGGATGGCGCAAACGGCGCCACTCACGGTTTCGTGATGACGCCCAACTTCAATCACCGATACAAATCAAAGAATTATATCTCTAAATCGTCCTATCTCATTGTCTGCTCACACCAATGCTCACCGCTTGAGTTTGCACTGTGGTGGTGTCTACACCCAGTTCGGACGATCTGAAGTACCCTTCGGACGGGGATCAGGCACGACCGATCGTGCTCTACGATTTCGTGGCGTACTCGGGCGCACAATTGGTGCGGTGCGAAGGCGATCCCTACGCATGCGGCCCGCTGGACAGATGGCTCGCTGCGTCTCGTAGGGCACGCAGAAACCAAAATCATTACAGATGAGATCAATCCTTGAAGAAATATATTTCTCGCAGAGGTCCTTGTAGGCGCCCAACGCTCAGATCTCTTTCCTAGCGGCGAGACCGTTCCCCTTTTTTTTGGTTAAAATTTCATCAACAGAAGCTAAGTGCAGCCATCTTTACTAGCGGAGCCTCCTTGACGAGCGTTCATAAACTCGCAGTTTAAGGGCGTTAACAAATTTTTAAGTGGGTTCGCCAATGGTCGATCGTGCGTTTACAAGTCAGACGTCACGTGAGTCGACGGTGACGAGCCGGCGCGCTGTCCTCACCGTCGTTCGGCCGCTCGGCTTTCCCTCATCGGTCCGTTCGACCGATCCAACGGCTCCGGCCATCCGCACGGACGAACCGAGCGGCTATCTACTTTCTCGCCGCAAGCGCTTGCTCGACGTGTCGCTGGCGGGTGCCTTGCTGCTGGGGTTGCTTCCGCTACTATTGATGGTTGCCTTGATCATCCGTGCGACCTCGAAGGGGCCAATCCTGTTTCGCCAGACCCGGTGCGGTGCGGGAGGGAAGCCGTTCGTCATCTATAAGTTTCGCTCGATGAAGGCGGTCGAAGCGTCGGACACCCTCGTGGTCCAGGCGACCCGCGACGACGCACGTATCACCACGATCGGGCGCTTCATCCGTCGCACCAGTATCGATGAGCTGCCGCAGCTCGTGAATGTCCTCCAGGGCGACATGTCGCTGATCGGACCGCGTCCGCACGCCACCTCTCACGATGCGTACTATGCATCACGCATCCCCCGCTACAACGAGCGGTTCTTCACGAAGCCGGGTTTGTCCGGGCTGGCCCAAGTCAGCGGCGCCCGCGGCGAGACTCCGCAGATTTCGGATATGGCGCGGCGGATCGAGTTCGACCTGAACTACATCCAGACCGCTAATCTACGGCAAGATATCAAGGTCATCGCCGCGACGGTCCGCGAGATGATGTTCAGCTCCAGCGCCTATTGATACCCGCCGCGGAAACGGGCGGCGGTTCGTCCCGGATTGCGAATGTGCTCCTTCATCGGACCGGAGCCCACCTCCATCTTCGACCTGCGGTCATCGCCCGATACGGAGCGGTCGCGCAGGACCAGGAACCGCCGGGCCCGTCCGACCTTCCGGTTCCCTTGTCAGATGTCGCACGGGTTCGTCGTCGACTTCGACGTTGCAAGCTTCGGAAACAGGACCACGCCATGAATTCTAACGCAGCTCCGATAGCAATCTTCGGTCGGATGTCGGCTCTCGGCCTCGCGGCGGCGATCGTGTCGGGTGGCCTGACCGTGTGCGCCCATGCGGAGTATCTCATCCAGCCGGGCGACACCGTCGAGATCGCGGTTGCGGGTCTTCCCGACTTGAAGCAGCGCAGCGTAGTGAACCCGGACGGCGCGGTGGCCGTGCCCATGACGCGTCCGGTCAAGGTCGCCGGGCTTGGCCTTTCCGCGGCGCAGACGCTGATCAAAGATCAATTGTCGCGCAAGCTCTACCAGCAGCGCATGTCCGATGGACGCGACAGCATCACGGCTATTGGGCCGGACATGGTGATGGTGACGATCGCCGAATATCGACCGGTTTACGTGAACGGTGACGTAACCAAACCTGGTGAGCAGGTGTTTCGGCCGGGGATGACCGTTCGGCAGGCTGTGGCGCTGGCGGGAGGGTACGAGATCATGCGCTTTCGCATGAACAACCCGTTTCTTGAATCCGCCGACCTGCGGAACGACTATCAGGTTCTCTGGATGCAGTACGTGAAGCTGCAAGCGAAGATCTGGCGGCTCAAGAATCAGAACGCTCCGCGCGACAAGGAGCAGGATGCGGCTCTGGACGCACAGACGCAGGCGCCGCTGCCGAAGGCCGTTCTCGAGTCACTGCGGGCAAACGCGCGGACCCAGCTCGCGGTCGCGAACGAGCGCTTCATCGCGGAGTCCGCGTTCCTCACGGGTGCCGTGAAAACCGCCGACGATCAGATCGCGATGCTTCGGGCTCGGCAGGTGAAGGACGATGAGAACGTCCAGGTCGATACCGCAGATTACAACAAGCTCAAGGAATTCTCGGAGCGCGGCAACCTTCCCATGACCCGCCTGTCCGAGGCGCGGCGCCTGTTCCTGTTCTCAGCGACCCAATCGCTCCAGACCGGCGTCCAGCTCGTGAACACCATCCGCGAGCGGGACGACGCCCGGCGCAAGGTGGCGCGTCTCGACGAGACGTCCCGCTCCGAAATCCTTGCTCAGACCGAGCAGGCGACGGTCGAACTGGGTGAGGTCCGTTCCAAGCTCCAGAGCGTGAGCGAGAAGATCACGTACACCGGCGTCATCCGCTCGCAGCTCAGTCGGGGTGGCGGCGCGACACCGGCGATCCGAATCGTCCACGCTGCGGCGAACGGCGGCGGCACCGAGGCGGCCAGCGAGGACACCCCGGTGGCTCCCGGCGACACCGTCGACGTCGCTCTTCACACAGAGGTCCCGGAGATCACGCAGTGACGGTGCGATCCGCGCCGGGCGCGGGCATGCCGAGCCGACGCAGCGTCGTCCGGACGATCGGCGGGTTCGCGGCCGTGGCCGGCATCGGCTTCTCCGGCGCGGTGTCGGCCTCAGCGCCGGACGGCCTCGGGAAGCTCGCACGGGGCGTCAATCTCTCGCACTGGTTCGCCCAAAGCTTCGAGGGCTACGGCGCGGGCCATCTCAAGACCTTCGTCACCTCGGACGATCTCCGCCTTCTCTCCGAAGCCGGATTCACCCATGTCCGCCTCGGCGTCGAACCGGATGCCCTGTTTCAATCCGGCGACGGCGAACCTCAGTTCGTCGAGCCGGTGCTCGAAGCGCTTGGGAGGGCTCTGGACATGATCGCGCGGGCCGGCCTCGCGGTCGTCGTCGACATGCATCCCGTGGGCGTTTCGAAGAATCCGCTCCAGACGCCCGCCGGAGCCGCGACCTTCGTCGCGCGCTGGTCGAAGCTCGCGAGTGCGGTCGCTGCGCATCCGATCGGTGCGGTTCTGGAAATTCTCAACGAGCCCGAGCCGCTTGCCGGCCCAGCGTGGTGGACGCTTCAAGCGCGGGCGCTGGAGGCAATCCGGAGCGCGGGAGCGAAAGGGCCTGTGATCGCCAACGGCGGCGGCTGGAGCGGGATCGACGATCTGGTTGCCCATACGCCCTATGACGATGGCGCAGTCGTCTACACCGTGCACTGCTACGCGCCGCTTCTGTTCACGCATCAGGGGGCGACCTGGACCTGGGACGTCGCGCGTTCGATTGCCGGCCTGGGCTGGCCGTTGGATCGAGGCCAGGCGGAAGCGGCCTCCGCAGCAACGTCCGACCCGCGCGCCCGCGGATTCCTGCACGACCAGATCGCCGACGGCAGCTTCACCGCAGCTGCGCTGGAGGTGCAGTACGATCGGCTTTCGCATTGGGCCCGGTCGCACGGTGACGTTCCGATCTATGTCGGAGAGTTCGGCGTCTACGCCAAGACAGCGCCTGTCGCGGCACGGATCGCGTGGGTGCGGGCCTCGCGGCGTGCCTACGAACAGCGCGGCTGGGGCTGGGCGCTGTGGGACGATTCCGATTCGTTCGGTTTCCGTAGTCCGGGTGCGGGTCGCGGCGCGATCGATGCCGCGATGCTCGATGCCCTGGGAGTCGGCGCGTCGTGAAAAAGCTACGGCTGCAAATGGGCGGTCTGGGACGGAGCGCGCCGCTCCTGGCCGCGAACATGCTGGAGGCGGTACTACCGTTCGCCCGCAACGTCGCGCTCGCGCATCTGATCGCGCCAGCGGAGTTCGGCCTCGCGATCTCGCTTTCCATCGTCATCGGCATGCTGGAGGTCCTGACAGATTTCGGCCTTCCCATCTTCGCCGTCCGCAAGGATGCGGGGGTGGATCCTTTGGCCAAGTCCGCGGGGCGGGACGCGGAGACGGCGATGATGGGCACGCTGCAGGGCCTCGCGCTGTTTCGCGCCTCGCTCCTCGCGGTCGTTCTGATGGCGGCGTCCCCTTGGATCGCTGCAGCGTTCCACGCTTCGGATTCCGCGCCGGTCTACGCGCTTCTCGGCTTGATCGTTTTCGTCCGCGGGTTCGAGAACTTCGGGGTGAAGGCTGCGATGCGTGCCTTCGTCTTCTGGCGAGAGGCCATCGTCGTCACGGCGGCTCAGGTCGCCGGGCTGGCGGTCACGGTCGCGGTCGCCGCGCTGAGCGGTGGGTTCTCCTGCATGCTCTGGGGTATGCTGGCCACGGCGGTCACGACGGTGGCGCTGTCGCACGCGTTGTCGCCGCAGCCATACCGCCTCCACTGGAACCGGGAGGCCGCGCGCGAGGCGAGTGTGTTCGGGCGGCCGCTTCTTGTGAACGGCGTCGCCGTTTCACTCAATCTGTCGGATCGGCTGCTCGTGGGCAGCGTTCTCGGCCCTGGTCTCCTCGCCCTCTACAACGTCGCCTACGGCACCGCGCAGCTTCCGCGGACGGTTCTGGCCAAATTCCTCACGAGCGCCTTTCTGCCGCTTTTCGTACGGCATCGCGAGGGCGACGCCGATACGTCCGCGCTCTACGACACCTGGGCCTGGTGCCTCTCCTGTCTCGCCTTCGCTTACGGGCTCGGACTCAGCCTGCTCGGGGACCATGTCCTAGCCTTCGTCTTCGGAGAGACCTACCGCCCGTCGCGCCTCTTCATGTGCCTCGCGGGTCTCAGCCTGTGCGTGAAGTTCCTCATGCTGCTCCCCGTCCCGGCGGCTTACGCCGTGGGAAACACCCGCCTCGTCGCGTTCGGCTCGATCCTCTCGGCCCTCTCGGTCATCCCCGGTGCCGCACTGCTCGTCTGGCGCCACGACGTCGAGTTGTTCCTCGCGGGCCTCACGGCGGCGGAGTTCGTGGCCCTTCTCGTCTTCGGGCGCATCGCGATCCGCGAACAGGCGTTCACACGGTCGGCAGGGTGGCTCGCGATCGGCACTCCGCTCCTGCTTCTCGCGGCTTTGGCAACCCTGACGATCTTGGTGCCGGAGCTGAGTTTCGGGCGCTGGCTGGCCGCGTGCTCCGCGGCGCTTCTCCTGTCGGCGGCGATCTACGGCGCCATGGTGCCGCGGTTCGGCATCGGTCCGGGGGCCCTTCGTCATGCGTGAACAGGCGCCACAACCGGGAGCTCAGACAATCTGATGGCCGTGATCCTTTTCACGACGACCGACGTTCGCGGGCCGAGGCGCCTGGACTTCGAGCGGCTGCTGGCCTCGGTGCGGCAGGCCGATAACCTGGAGATCCGCCACTACGTCCTGTTGCAGAACGCGACGGAGGCCGACCGCATGCATTGGCGTGCGGCCGCGCCAGCCTGCTGCCGCATCGACGCGGTGCCGGGACGCATGTCCATCTCGGCCGCTCGCAACCGGATGATGGCCGATGCGGTCGCGGAGGCTACGCCTCAGGACGGTGACGTCGTCGGATTTCCTGACGACGACTGCTGGTTCGCGGACGGCTTTCTGCAGTGCCTGGCCGATCTGTTCGACGAGAACGCCCGCCTCGGCGTGCTCGTCTGCCGCGTCTCCCTCGATCCCGATCCGAACGGCTTCGATGCTGGGTCGGTCACGCCTTTGGCCGCCCACCAAGCCGTCCGGCTGGCCACTTCGAACAACATGTTTTTCCGAGGAGCTCTGACCGCCGCGATCGGAAGGTTCGATCCGGAGCTCGGCCTCGGGACCGCGTCCGGAGGCGGCGAGGATACCGACTACGTCATCCGGGCCTACCTGCGTGCGCGAGAGGCGGGATTGATCGACCGGCCGCTGGTCGGGCACCCGGTTCCCGATCGCATCTCCGCCGCGCGCTACTTCCGCGGCGCGCTGATCGTGCTGGCCTATCACGCCCGCAGCAGTCCCGCCCTCACCCTCGAATGCTTCCGCAAAATCTTCGTCGGCCTGTATTTCACCGCCAGCGGCAAGATGAGCCTGGCCGGCTACCGGCAGGCACTCGCCGACGGGGCCCGCGCCTTCGGAGCCAAGCGCGACCTCGCCCCCGCTCGAGGCACGGCATGACGATCCGGAAGGCGACGGCCGCAGGTGATCCGATCTGCATCCTGTTCTGCATCGATAGGGCCTACCTGCGCCAAGCCGGCGTGACGCTGGGCTCGATCCTGGAACACAATCCGACTACGGCGTTCGAGGTGTATGTCGCGGGCTTCGACCGTGATCCGGCCGCCTCCGAGGCGATATTTGCTCGGCTGGCCGCCCGCCACGGATCGTGCACGATCCGCTACGCCGACCTAGAGGAAGGCCTGTTCGCGGATTTACCCGTCACGCGGCAGTTCAGCGCCAGCATCTATACGCGCATCGTGCTGGATCGTTTCATCGATCGTCGACATGGGCGCGTCCTGTATCTCGACGCCGACACCGTCGTTCGTTCCGACTTGCACGGCCTCTGGACGACGCCCCTCGAAGGGTATGTCCTGGCAGCGGTGCAGGACCATTTTCGCCTCGATTCCGAAGCCATCGGTTTCGCGGCCGACGAGCCTTATTTCAATTCCGGGGTGCTCCTCATCAACATGCACGCTTGGCGCGCGGAGGCATGCGAGGGGCGCGTCCTGGCCTACCTCGGCGAGACTGGCCGTGACCTGCCCTGGATGGACCAGGACGCGCTCAACGTCGTGTTGCGCGGTCGCGTCCGATTCCTCGACCTCGGCTGGAATTTCCAGCCACGTTGCGCCGACGTTCCGGCCGGCTTCCTGGGGCTCACCTCGGCGGCCTACGCCGCCCTGCGCGCGGACCCCTATCTCATCCACTACACGACGTCTCAGAAGCCTTGGAACGCCGCGCATCGCGTCCATTACAGTCGCGACTTCTTCGCCGCGGCCCGCACCGCCGGGCTCGGTTCGCTCCTGGACGCTCCGCCCGCTCGCGGCGCGAAAGAACGTCTCGATGCCGTGAAGACGCGTCTGCGCTGGCACTTCCCGTCGATCTTTCGGGCGTTTCGTCGGCTGCTGAAACCGGAGGCCGCCGCAATGATGTATCGCGCGCGTGCCGGAGGATGACGTGACTGCCATGCGTGTCGGCGCCCACGGGATACGGTCGATATCCTACCTAATGGCCGCACACGATGCGGGAGCGTGGATCGAAGCGGCTCTGACCTCCGCGCTTGCGCAAGAGGACGTTGCGGTCGAGGTCGTCGTCGTTGACGACGCGTCGCGGGACGACACTGCCGCCCGGGTCGCCGCCTTCGCGCTCCGCGATCCGCGGGTGACGCTGCTCCGTCGGAGCGTGAGCGGCGGGCCGGCGACCGCTCGCAATCTTGCGCTTGCCCACGCGGCCGGGACGTGGGTCGGCATTCTCGACGCCGACGACCTCATCGAGCCGGACCGTAGCCGCCTTCTGATCGACTTCGCGGAGCAAAGCGGCTGCGCCGTCGTCGCCGACAATCTCTTGCGTTTCCTCGATGCGGATCCCCAGACGGCTTGGCCGATGCTCCCCCTTGGACCTTCGTTCCGCGTCGCGGTTGCGGCTTATCTGCGGCGAAACCTCCTGACGGGAGGCGACACCAACCTCGGCTATCTCAAGCCGATCTTCCGACGCACGTTCCTGTTGGATCGCGGCATCCGATACGACGAACGTCTTCGGATCGGCGAAGATTTCGATCTGTGTCTGCGCTGCCTGGCGGCCGGCACCGATCTGGCAGTGCTTCCCGCGCCGCTCTACCGGTACCGGATGGTCGCCGGCTCTTTGTCACGACGTCTGACCCGTACGGATGTCGACGCGATGTTGGCGTCCCAGGACGCCGCGTTGGGGTCGGTCACGATGACGACCTCGATCCGGTCCGCCGTTGCCGCGTACCGACGCTCGCTCCTCGACGGTCTCGCGTATCTCGAATTCCGCTCAGCGCTGCGCGGGCGCGATTGGCGACGTACCGCGAGGGAAGCGTCCCGGCTGCGCCTGTGGCGGGCCATCGCGCAGATCGGGTTCGGCTTGATCGCTCGCCGGCTCGCACGTCGTCGACCGGCGGTCAGCGGCCCACCTGCGACGGTTCGATGACTGATGTCCGCTGCATGATCCGGGCGGCAGAAACTTCAAGCGAAGGCGGCAATCCAGTCTGACGGCGTCCCGCCGCGATGCGGCTGCCCAGGGGAGACATTCATCCCGGCGTTGCGCTTCGATCAGAGTCTGCGCAGAGACACCGGCCTGCCTTGCTGATCGCGATCCCGATCTTGCATACAGAACGGAGCCATCGACCACGCCGATGCGCGCTGGCTCCGGAGCAAATCAGGAACGGTCCGGATCGGGCAGGGGCCGGTCGAGGCACGCCGCCTGCGGAGCGTTGTGGGTCTGCGCGCCGCCGAACCGGCATGGCACCCGCGGTCGGGGTGGCTTTGGAGGCCTTCGGTAACGCCTGCGTATGCCAGCCTCGGCTCACTGTCGCAGGTGCGGGGATCGCTCCCCGTACCTGCGGGGAGGATCTGTGAATCTGGGTACCGCTGCTTGGAACCAGCATCCCGATCACGCCGAACGATAACGACTGACATCGAGCCGAGCGTCGTCACCGATGAACGGTGGAACATAGGCGGCGCGGTGATCCGCATACGTTCATCGACCGGGCCGGCGGGGTTTTAACTTGCGTTCCGTGTATGTCGACCTTAATCCGAATTTGCTAGATCTATAGATGACAACAAAGACCATATTACCCGGGTGAACAATCTCTATGAGGTCGTTTTCCGCAAGATCATATCCATAACGGTAAGTCCGTGAATTTTTATCGTTCGCTAGAATCTCAAACGCTGCTGTTCGAAATGGGATTTGCAACCGGGGTGACAATCTCGAGCGGACGTCGTAAAAACACATCTATAATCGCTCGACGCTCGTGTTATGAAAGCCTTAATCATCGGGTCGCCAAGGTAGCGGATCGGGTCCTGACCCGGCGAGCGACATGCGGGACTCGGTCGGCCTAGAGCCGAAACTCACCGGTCGGGAGAGGCAGGGGTTGTGGGTTTGTTTCCGATCCTGATGATCGCCTGCGGGGCGATCGCGAGCCTGTACCTGAACTGGATCTTTCTGAGTCTCGTGAGCCTCATGGTCATGCCGCTCTATGTCGGCGCCATGGTCTGGTCTGGGGCGTCATTCCTAGGCGGAGTGGGTCAAGCGGCGGTCGGCCTCGTCGCCCTTCAACTGAGCTATATCCTGTCCGGCTGGATCCTCGAGAAGGTGCGGAGCCGCCGAGCCGACCTGCCGCGGATCGGCCATCCGGTTCGGGCGGCGGCCGAGAACCAGAGTCGCGCGCTGCCCGAGTGGCCCCTCTTCGGGGGGTGGCTTCCGCTCCTGGCCTTCTATGAGCCCCGATGCAGAGCGGACGGCTCCCCGTGGAACGGGATCGACGATCCGGGGTATCGGACCACCGTGCTTGCGGTTGGCTGGTTCGGACGCGCGTTCTCCCTCGTTGTCGGGTCTCCGAAACGGGTGAAGCCGCAAGGGCAACGGAATGCTCCCTCGCGGGCGAGCGTCGTTTCGGAACTCGACCGACGCATCGCTGCCGAACGCGCGAAATCGAATCGTGATTCGGGAGAATCCACGGACCAGCGTTGACAGCCGGCGGGCGGCGACTTTGCCGTGATGGGATCAGCGCTGCGCTCATACGGCGAGTCGGCCGCGCCGTATGGTTTCAATCTGTCGTTCGATCGTACCGCCGCCGGACGGAAGCAACGCGTCGTCGTGGTTGGAACGCCAATCGCGTTCGCTCGACGGCCACCCTGTCGCCCATCACGCAGCGACCCGACGGGCGATCGGGTCCCGCTCCGCGTCCGAAATCTGCGTGTTCCCGGTCCCTCGGCACGGCTGGCACCTACGGATGACGGCGTTGCGAATGTTGGGCTGCCGGTTCGACTGACGCCGACACGCTGCCCGGCATTCGACGATGCGAGTTGATCGAAGTCGATCTCGAACTCGTCGCGTCGCAACACGCTCGCAGGCATCGGTACGTCGCGGGATGTCCATAACGTCGTCGTACGCGTGCCGTCCCCCCGGGCGGGCTCAGGATCGTCGGATCGTTCGGCGATGGTCGGTCATCGCCGCGAAACCTGCGATGCGTCCTAAATCCTGCAGTAAGATTTTAGACCGAGGGGCGATGTGGCGAGCAATCACGGGTCGAGCCACGGCCTGCATAATATATCGCCAGCATGTTTTCATGCGTTGTTAACGATGGAATGCTTCCGTATCGTGGTCGAAAATGCCTTCGCTGCGGAATCGGATACTTCGGATGCCGAAGCTGTTTCAAATCGTTAGCTGGCCCATGCTGGCCGGAATCTTTGCGATCAGCGGATTGATCAACGTTCTTTGTTTGACCGGTTCTATCTTCATGCTCGAAGTTTACGATCGGGTTCTGCCGAGTCAATCCTTGTCGACGTTGGTCGGACTGATGGCGCTCGCGCTGGCGCTCTACATCGCACAAGGTGGACTTGAGGCGTTGCGGGCGCGGATCTTCGTCCGGGTCGGTGCGATCCTGGACGGGACCCTGAACCCTGTCGTGTTTGCCGTGTGCGCACGCGCTCCACTCCGTGGCGTGCAGGCGGGAGAAGCCGGCCTGCCGTTGCGCGACCTCGAGGTGGTGCGCTCGTTTCTGGCGGCCGGGGGGCCGGCGGCTCTGCTCGATCTGCCGTGGCTGCCGATCTACGTCGCGATCTGCTTTCTCTTCCATCCGCTGATCGGCTTCGCCACCGTCGCCGGCGCGGTCGCCCTTGCCTGCGTGACCGTGGCGAGCGAACTCGCGACACGGGGCCCCATCCGTCGGTCCACCGCGTATGCCGCGCGTCGGCACGCGCTCTCGGAAGCCATCCGGCGCAACGCCGAGGCGGTCGCGGCCATGGGCATCACACCGCACCTGTCCGCCCGGTGGAATGCCATCAACGGCGATTACCTCGCTGCGCAACAGCATGTTGCCGATGTCGGAGGAGGTCTTGGGGCCGTATCCAAGGTCACGCGCATGCTTCTCCAATCCGGAGCGCTCGCGCTCGGCGCCTGGCTCGTCATCGACGGCCAGGCGACCGGTGGCGTCATGATCGCATCCTCGATCTTGGTCTCGCGCGCGTTGGCCCCCGTCGAGTTGGTCATCGGACAGTGGCGCGGCTTCGTTCAGGCGCGCCAGAGTTGGCATCGGCTGTCGGGAGCGCTCGCGCGGGACATCGCCCCTTCGGCACGTCTCGCCCTCCCACCGCCGCGGCGCATCCTTCAAGTCGAAGATCTGGCTGTCGTCGTGCCGGGAACGACGAGCGCTATCGTCCAGCAGGTCACGTTCCAGCTGGAAGCCGGCCAGGCGCTCGGCGTGATCGGCGCCTCCGCATCCGGCAAATCGTGCCTGGTCCGCGCCCTCGTCGGCGTGTGGCCGACCGCACGGGGGCGGATTCGGCTCGACGACGCCTCGATCGATCAGTGGCCGAGGGACGCTCTGGGCCGGCATATCGGCTACATGCCCCAGGAGGTCGAACTCTTCCCGGGATCCTTGTCCGAGAACATCGCCCGCTTCGACCCCGCAGCCACCGCCGAGCAGATCATCCATGCCGCTCGGGCGGCGGGCGCGCACGAACACATCCTACGGCTCCCGGAAGGGTACGACACGAAGCTCGGTGAAGGAGGGGCCGGGCTTTCGGCCGGCCAGCGCCAGAGGATCGGGCTTGCCCGGGCACTCTACGCGGACCCGTTCCTCGTCGTCCTCGACGAACCGAACGCCAACCTCGATGCGGACGGAGAGCAAGCGCTGACGGGCGCGATCCGCGGCGTGCGGGCACGTGGCGGCGTCGTGGTCGTCGTCGCGCACCGTCCGGCGGCCCTCGAAGCCGTCGATCTCGTGCTGATGCTGGGCGAGGGACGTATGCTGGCCTTCGGCCCGACGACGAACATGCTGCGTTCGGCCTTGGTCGCCGCCGGCCGTCCGGTTCCCCCGGATCGTCGTCCGGATGCGGCGCCGGTGGCCGGGCGTATGACGCCGGACCTCGCGTCGCGGGGAGCCGCATGATGGCGCCTCTCTTCGCGATCTCTCGCCGCCTCCCGAGATTGGACGCACCTGCGCTGACGCGCGCCTCGATCCACCGTCAGTTCGCGGCGGCAGGGCTGCTGTCGGCGGCTGTCGTCCTCGGCCTTGGTGGATGGGCGAGCCTCACCGACATCGATGGCGCCGTGATCGCTCCAGGGCAACTCGTCGTTGAGTCGGACGTCAAGAAGGTGCAGCATCCCACAGGCGGCGTGGTGGCCGAACTGCTCGTGCGAGACGGGGATCGCGTTCGTGCCGGTGACGCCCTCGTGCGGCTGGACGAGACACAGACCCGAGCCGTCCTCGACACCACCCTGAAGACGATGGACGAGATGGAGGCGCGTCGCGCGCGCGGCGAGGCCGAGCTCAACGACGCGCGCACGATTACCTTCCCGTCCAACCTTCTTGGCCGTGAGACCCGCGACGAGCGTATCGCCACGCTGCTCGAGGGCGAGCGCCGACTCTTTGCCGCACGCATGGCTAGCCGCGAAGGCAAGCAGGCTCAGCTCGGCGAACACGTCGCGCAGTTGCGCGAGGAGATCGCCGGCCTTTCCATTCAGGCGCAGGCGAAAGCGCATGAGATGACCCTGATCCAGAGGGAGCTCGGAGGACTGCGTGCGCTCTACGACAAGGGGTTGGTCCCCCTCTCTCGCGTAACGGCTCTCGATCGCGATGCCGCTCGCCTGGAGGGAGAGCGCGGTCAGTATCTGGCTTCCATAGCCAGCGTACGGGGCAAGATCGCCGAAACGTCGCTGCAGGTTCTGCAGGTGGTGGTCGACATGCGTGCCGACGCCGGCAAGGAGCTCGCCGAGATACGCGGGAAATGGTCGGAACTCGTCGAGAAGCGCGTCTCCGCCGAGGACCAGATGAAGCGCGTCGTCCTGCGCGCGCCGCAGGACGGCGTGATCCATCAGATGAGCTTGCACACCGTCGGCGGCCTGGTCTCGGCGACGGAACCGGCGATGCTGGTCGTGCCGGAAGCCGACGCGCTGGTGATTGAAGTGCGGATCCGCCCGCAGGACATCGACAGCGTCCGCAGGAATCAGCCGGCGCGCGTGCGACTGCAGGCCTTCGATCAGCGGACCACCCCCGAGCTCGACGGCATCGTGACGCGGGTTTCCGCCGACGTGAGTCAGGACAGGAGCAACGGTCAGAACTACTTCACCGCGCGGATCACCATCGCCGGCGACCAGGGCAGACGCCTCGCCGGCCTGCGCCTCGTTCCGGGCATGCCGGTCGAGGCGTATCTGCTCATCGGCGCCCGGTCCGCGTTGTCCTACCTCGTCCGGCCGCTGAGCGATCAAGTGAGGAGGGCTTGGCGCGAACGCTGACGGCCTGACCGCGCGCCCCGCGGCGCGGATGCCGTTCCATGATCCGTCCGGCCCCCTCTTCGTCCCGGCGACGTGGCGGTACGGGCCGGATCGCTCTCGGTCCCGTCAAACATCCATCGCATCAAATCGAATCAAGTAACGTTTCATTTTCCGTCCGAGTAACACTTGCGGTAGCAAGCGAGAAAACGTGAAGTGGAAACTTCGTATTCAGATCTTCATGCGACCTCTTGAGAGGCAGGGCATGAGTTGGTCAGATGGTACAGATCGGAATCTACGAGGGCCAGGACCCGAGCAAGGTTGGGACCTATACGCAATGGGCCGGACAGCCGCCCGACAACGTGCTGAATTACATCAACAACGACAGCTGGTCGGGGTTCGCGAGTTCGGTTCCGTGGCAGGTCCAGCGCTGGCAGGGCGCCGGCGTAGCGAGCATTTGGTCGGTTCCGCTGACGGTCTGGGGCACCTCGCTGGAGCAGGTCGCGACCGGAGCGTACGACAACTATTTCCAGGCTGCGGCGAACGCGCTCGCACAGGCGGTCCCGAGCAAGGACGGCAACATCTACGTTCGTCTCGGATGGGAGTTCAACGGCACCTGGATGCCTTGGGCTGCGCAGGGGCACGAGGCGGCGTTCATCAAGACGTTCCAGGACGTCGTCGACGTCTTCCGCAGCGTATCGGACAAGTTCAAGTTCGTCTGGGACGTGAACGAAGGCGGCAGCACGATCGATCCGGCCAAGGCTTACCCCGGCGACCATTACGTCGACGTGGTCGGCATGGATACCTACTACAACAAGGCCTACAATTCGGCGGATCCCGCGAAGGCCTTTCAGGACAAGGTTGTGGAACCCTACGGCCTTCAATGGCAGCAGGACTTCGCCGCGGAGCACGGCAAACCGACCGCCATCTCCGAATGGGGCGTTCAAACCGACGATTCCGCGCCCTTCGTCAAGGCGATGGCCGACTGGATGTCCAGCCACCACATGGTCTACGGAAATTACTGGGATTCCAACGATGCCGGTTTCGCCGGGCAGCTCGATTCCGGCCAGCATCCCGGAGCGGCGGCGGCTTACCTGAGCGCCTTCGGCGCCGCGCCCCTGACCATCGACACGGACTACCGCGATCCGTCGGCGACGTGGGCGTATCCGGCGGGAAGCGTGATCCATTTCAGCGGCGATCATCTCGTCGAGAGCACCATCACGTTAGCTGGAGACCCGACTTTCGCGGTGGAGAGCGGTCACGTCGTCACGCTATCGGGCGCCGTTGTTGACCAAGCCAGCGCCGCGCCGGGCCAAGTCGAGAAGGACGGCGGCGGGACGTTGATCCTGGGACATATTAACAGCTACTCGGGCGGCACAATCCTCCTTGCCGGCGCGGTCGAGCTGGCCGTTGCCGGATCTGCGGGAAGCGGAGCGATCACCTTCACGGACGGCGCCCAGACCCTCATCGTCGACCGGGCCGCACTCGATGCGGATCATCGGTTGGCGAACACCATCGCGAACTTCGGGGCGGGGGATACCATCGATCTGCGCAGCGTCGGGCAGAACGCCGCCGTGGCGTTCGATCAAGCCACCGGCACCCTGTCGGTCACGGACGCCGCGACCGGAGCGTCGCTCGCAATCCTCCATCTAACCGGCGACTATGCGGGCCAGACATTTCAGGCTTCGTCCGACGGCGCGGGCGGAACCACGATCAACTATGCCCCGACGCCCTCCGACACACTTGTTCTGCGTGTGTCGGGCGACGCCTGGAACGGCACGCCGCATTTCGCGGTGCTCGTCGACGGGCAGCAGGTCGGTGGTACCCTGACGACGAACGCTTCGCACGCGGCGGGCCAGACCGAGGACCTGACCCTGACCGGCAACTTCGGCCCCGGGGCGCACGCGATCGCAATCCGCTTCCTCGACGATGCCTCCGGGGGGACGACGGCAACCGACCGGAACCTCTACGTTCACGAGATGATCCTGGACGGCCACGCCTATTCCGGCGACGCGGCGGTCAACACGGCGGGATGGAACAACAACGGCGTCGCCGGCATCTACTCGAACGGCGACGCGACCTTCCATACGACGGCCACGGACATTCTTTGGCACGTGTGACATGCCGGTCATAAGGTCATCCTGTGGCCCTCACGCCGTAGACAAACGGAATTCGTTCCGTTCTCGTCACCGCTTCGTCTGTCGGGACGACGTTCGAGCCCGCAGTCGGATGCGTCGGCAACGCGAAGCTTGAAGAGGTTCGCGCGGATCTACGGTGAGCAGCCGTGCTGATCTCCCCGGCTCAGGCGCGTCGATGGGATCCGGGTGAGCGAAGCGTTCCGCACCGGCAACCCAGGTTTGAGAACCACGCACGAAGGGGGGCGGAACAGCGATAGCGCGTGTACCGCTCCTCCGAGTTCCCGTTCGACCTGCTGGTCGAGGCGTCGCACGATTTCATGGTTTGCATGAATGTCGAAGCCTGATCGGCGCCCATCAATACGAATCGGATTGGGAACGCGGTGCCGTCGCCGGCCCGAGCTGAGGGGTAGCCGTGCCGAAGCACCGATGCCGATGCTCAGGCGCCGTCGGCGACGTGGACGGGCTTGAGCACGCTGGTTGCACGAGTGTCCATCAGAATGATGGGGCACGGATCGGTTGTGGTCGCGCGCGTGGGCGGTACCGCGGATCGTGGTGCTCCGAGCCTGCGCTGAACTGGGACGGCCGGCGCTTCTCGGTGAGTCGGCCTTTCTTTGCGGAGCGCTTGGCGCAACGAGAGAGGTAGCGGCGGAGTTGGTGTTCGTCGAGCGGATGGCCGCCGAAGCTTAGATGTTCGGCGACCGTGGCCAGGGAATGTGCCGCATCACGGCGCAGACGAACGATCTGGTGGCGGCGACGCTGAAACAGCCCGGTCCTGTACGCCTACTGGCGGGACGCAGGGTCGGCGCTTTGGAAGGCCGACCCGCGCCGGTCCGATTTCCCCATCGTCGGGCTTTGGTTCAGCTTACTCTCGCACTGGTGCCAGAACCTCTACTCGCTTGCCTACCGGCTCGCGAAGGCGCCGGAGTGGCTGCTGACGGCTAAGGTGGTGGCGCCGATCGTGATGCCGTCCATGGTCGCGTCCGTGCTGCACGCGGCGGCGCCAGGTGCGGTCGACGGCACGGTGCCGCGTCGGAACCGAATCGCGCTCGGCATCGGCGCCGGATCCGGCGTGTCCGCGGTGGTCTTCCTGATCGCCATCCGCCCCGACATCAGGCCGATCATCGACCGGGCTCGCCCCTACATCGGCGCCTGATCTAGCACGGGCTATCTCGTCGTGCCGGGAGCGCCACCAGCATGAAGACCTGCCCCGAAGGTGCGTTCACCGCCGGCTACCTCTGGATGGCGGGCCTCGGTGGTGCGGTCCTGATGTTGGTGGCGGCGATGATCCTGCGGGATCTGACAGCAACACACGATCCCTGATCCGGGAAATGATGCCCCGATCTCGATTTGCCGATCAGAAGATATGAACCAGTTCATGGAGTCCGTGGCAGGCCCTTTGATCAGAGCCAAAAATCGCTCCTCAATTAGCAAAAGAGATTTTTCTAGAGGGAGAAACTTTCCAGCGCTTCAGGTCGTATCCTCTATAACAAGGAAAATCAGTCAACATATCTAGGATTCTTAATGCGTATCACCCATGCGATTCCACTCATCGTTTTTGGCATATCCACGCCAGCTTTCAGCCAAGGTAAATTGCAGCCACGGCCAGCCATACCTCCGAGCTCGAGCTTGAGTAGCGATGAAAAGACTGCGGAAATCCGACGCGCAATTCAGGAAGGACAAGCGAGACAGAAAGCGACTGACGCACGCAACGAGCGGGTATGGCGTCGCTGGGACTATGCTGTGTGCGTCGGATGTGGACCGATGCCGAAGAAATTTCGCATCGTCTACACAACGCCAGCTCGGGTGCTTGCCGGGTTTATCGCCGCAGACGATGATGAGATCAGGAAAGCACGTAGACTTTAAGAATGGCTGTCAGCCGAGGCCTGGCCGCCCCCCCCTGCGCCGAGCTTTTTCTTGCCTGTGATCCGGCTAACCCTTGCCGAGGGACGCGCGTAACCAGCACCGGGGAGATCGGCAGACCAGCGCGCCCAGCTTCGGCCGGGACAGGTTTCTATGCCGACACCAAACACGCTTGAGACCCAGTTGGGTCAGCAGCCTGAGCAGATAGGTTTTGCTGCAGCGCTGCCCCCCTTCACCAACCGATCCATCACGACCTCACGGTTGTAATCCTGCGTATTAATAACCGGGCGATCTCGCTCGCTGGGCGCCGACGCTACTGTCGATCCAGTCGCTTTCACGTCTCCGTCGATCAACTTGCGAGGCCGGTTGACCAGCGCTGCCTGTGAGTGATCCCCAGAATGCACCGGCTGGGTCAGCAAGTGGCCACGTCCAGGGGCTTCGAGCGCCGCAGTCGGGTTCACACCTCGCCGGCCATCGTTCGCTCGAAGCGTCAGGGGAGTGCCGGGAATAACCACCGGTGCGAGGGCAACGTCTCGTCCGAGCGGAGCCGCTGAATCGGTGACGGATGGCGTTTCCGCTGTGTGTATTCCAGCCGGAGGCAAAGAGCTGTAGGCGTTGGATCCCAATGGCAGCCTTGAACATCCGCCCATGGCGAGCAGAACCAATCCGAACGTCGCAGTTCGCTTCACCATCATGGCCGTCCCGACGCGAATCCCGACCATTATGGACGAGTTTCAGCTTGGCTATTAACTCTTGAGTGCTCGCAAGGTTCAACCTGTGGATATGGCATTCGGCCTTCGGTTTGCCTGGCTGGACGGCTTCTCGAGGGGCCGCGTCGAGCTGCAGAAGGCGACGGGGACCGAGCCGGCAACCCGGATGCAATCGCTATCGACGAGCGTCGTCTCGTTGGCACGTGGATCGCGTAGGCGCCTCGTGTGAGGCACTTCCGCCCCACGTTTTTCCACGCGAGCCAAACTTGAGGCCGCCCGGCTCCGGCCACGGCGGGCTTTTTCGTACGATCAACGCAAACGGCCCCTCGGCCACGATGCGCGCCCAAGAGCCGATGACGAAGCACACCCACCGAGCGTCGTAGGCGAATCTCGTCGGGGGAGGGCGTTGCTGATGGGAGGGGTCTCACATTGGCGACGGCGCGATGGTTTTCCGGCTTACCGCCTGACATCCCAAACAGCCACTCAGACAGGCCGCCCCGGGCCGGCCCGGCCCGCCAATAGGTCTGGTTCCCGTATCGGATCCAGAAGTCGACGATCGCCTCGACGCGACGCGGGTTGAATACCAGGGCGCCGAATTCTGCGGCCCAGATCATGCTGAGCAGTCTGGGTCATTCTTCAATACCTTTCGCTCTGGAGCTACTGTCTTACGCTTTTTTGTAAGGGCGACCATTTGCCGGCATCGGCTCACAACCATGCGCCACCATAGACAACGTTACCATAGGGCAGTGCTCATCTGCCATGCAGTTGCAATGCTGCTGACGGTCCTGCAGTTTAACTTGAGTTATTGCGCAATCTCTGCCGAAAAAAATCAGTATATCAATACCACACGAACGGCAGATATCTCTTGCGATGCGCATCGTACGCCCACGTTCCCTTCTTGGGGACCCAAGACAAATTTCGCTTGTAATATCTGCGGACTCAAAACCGTTCCAAAAAAGCACGATATAAACTTCCAGTTGACGGTCAGTACAGATGACGAGCGGCCAAATTCTGCCACAATCAACCTAAGCTAATCAGGAAGTTAATCTTATGAGACTCATTGATGATCGACGATTTTTGGGCCCACTGAATGTCGGCCGGCGGTGATAGAGACACAGACCAAGTGGTGCAACGCTGCTGTCAGCCGCCGGCTGCGCTACTCCAGTGACCGCAGTTTCAGCCCGGCGCCGGGGTGAGTGCGCCCGAAAAGTCCGTCCGGGTGCTGACACCCGGTCCCTCCGCCCGCAAGCCGAGCACACCAGCCACAGCGCGACGTCCGAAACAGGCAGATCGTCGGGCAGGCCGTCGAACGACATCGCTCCGCAGTGCCCGCACTCGCAGAACACCAGCAATACGGCGCTGTCGCCAGCCTCGATTGAGGGGTAGCCGTGCCGAAGCGCGATGCCGATGCTCAAGCGCCGCGGCGGCGTGGACGCGATCTAGCACGCCGGTCGGACAAGTGTCCGATACCGGACTTTGATTTTGTTGCGTTTTTCTCGATTTTATCGGGCGTGCCCAAGCATTTGCCCAAATGGGGTATTCACGCTTTCGTTCGCGCAGGTGGATAACCGGAGGGTAGAAATGAGGATGGGTAGAGGGGGGCGCCAGCATTCTCAGCCATAACCGAAGGGGTACGACATCAAGGGTTTAGGTCCTGATCACCCATCTTAACCGGCATCGGACCTAGGAAATGGACTATCGGAGTGGCCTCCAGTCAACGCTGTGGCCGCGGTATTCCACCGACCGTGACAGTCGGCGATATGTCCGCAGAGCGCCAGAAGCCGACATGAGCAGTTCGCCCCGATGCAGACGTAGGCAGACCGCGAAAACGAGGGTTTTCACGACACCAAACTTGAGCCTTGGCTACGCTCACCGGAAGGTGGCGCGAAAGTCGTAGCAAACTCTATGTTACGGGATCGGCGCTTCTGTTCCCCCCACGACGGGCTCTACTGGCGGCGCCGCCACGCAGACGTTGCTGTTCGTCGGCCACTCGCTTCAGCCCATGCTTTTCGAACAGATCATTTAACGCCTCGGCTAGCGGCACCTAATGGGTGGCGTCACGTTCAGCCCAGAGAACCACACATGACCGTCTGGATCAGAAATCTGGCGGAAGGGGTGGGATTCGAACCCACGGTGGAGTTGCCCCCACGGCGGTTTTCAAGACCGCTGCCTTAAACCACTCGGCCACCCTTCCGGCGGATCGGGTTGTAGCGGAGTTCGGGGCCGTCGGACATCGGGAAAATCGGGTCAGGGGGCGAGGCGCACGAGGCGGTCGAGCAGGGCGCGGTCGTGGAGAAGGGCCATGCGCTCCTTGGGGCTGAGCCAGGTGCGGGCCTCGTCGAGGGTCTCGGCCTCGACGACCTTGGCCTGAGCGAGGGTGTGGTCGACGTCGACCCGGCCGCGGGGGCGCGGCTCGGCGCTCGGCAGCATGCGGGTGTGGGCGTCCGCCAGGGCCGGGTCGGCGTGGAGCGCCGCGAGCGCGTCGGCCTCGTCGAGGCCGCGGGCCTGGTTGCGGGCGGCGAGCGCGCCGGCGCGGGTGGCGATCGGCGGCGGGTCGCGCTCCTCCGGCGTCATCAGCAGGCCGCGCCGCTTCAGGGCGAGGCCGAGCGCCAGCTGCCCGCTCGCCCAGGAGATCGGGATCGCAAGGACGAGGCCGAGGATGGTCGGCGCCATCCAGAGGAACAGCGAGGTGGCGATGGCGAAGGCGGCGATCCCCGAGACCAGCCCCAGCACCGTGTGCCAGCGGTGGCGGCGGACGATGTCGCCGAGCGGGATCGAGCCGTCGTCGCGCCGTTGCGGGTTCCAGCCGGTGTCGCGCCCGGCGAGGATGCTGAACACCGAGCCCGACTGGATCACCATCGCGATCGGCGCGATCAGCGCCGAGAGCAGGATCTCGATGAGGCAGGACGCGACCAGCCGGCCCGCGCCGCCGCAGGCCCGGCGCACCGGGCCGTCGATCAGCGCGAGGAGAAGGCCCAAAAACTTCGGGGCCAGCAGGATGCCCATGGTCAGCCCGAAGAGCTGCAGCGCGCGCACCGGATCGAAGCGCGGGAAGACCGGGTAGAGGCCGAACTCGGTGGTGAAGTATTCGGGCTTCACGTAGGCCGTCTGCAGCACCAGCGCGATGCCGACCACGAGCTGGCACAGCCAGAACGGCGAGGCGGCGTAGCCGGCGATGCCGGTGGCGAAGTGCTGGCGCGAGGCCGCCTTCAGCCCCGCCGCCCCGATGATCCGCGCGTGCTGGAGGTTGCCCTGCGCCCAGCGCCGGTCGCGGACCGCCACGTCGATCAGCGAGGGCGGGCTCTCCTCGTAGGAGCCCGGCAGCGTCGGCAGCATGTACACCGCCCAGCCGGCGCGGCGGATCAGGGCGGCCTCCACGAAGTCGTGGCTGAGCACGTGCCCGCCGAAGGGCGGCGTCCCGGGAAGGTCCGGCAGGCCGCAGGCAGCGGCGAAGGCCTTCGTGCGGATGATCGCGTTGTGGCCCCAGTAGTTGCCGTCGCGCCCCGACCAGTGGCCGAGGCCGGTGGCGATCACCGGGCCGTAGATGCGGGCGGCGAACTGGGTCACCCGGGCGAACAGCGTGTTGCGGTTGATGATGAGCGGCAGCGTCTGGATGATGCCGGCATCCGCGTCCGCCTCCATCGCGCCGGCGAGCCGGACGACGCTGTCGCCGGTCATCAGGCTGTCGGCGTCGAGCACCAGCATGTGGTCGTAGGCCCCGCCCCAGCGGGTGACGAAGTCGCCGATGTTGCCGGCCTTGCGGTGATGGTTCCTCCGGCGGTGGCGGTAGTACAGGCGGGCGTCGGGGCCGAGCGCTTCGCGCAAGGCCAGGAAGGCGCGCTCCTCGGCGATCCAGGCGTCGGCTTGCGTCGAATCCGACAGCACGAACCAGTCGAAGGCCGTGCCGAGGCCGGTGGCGTCGACCGCCTCGCGCATCGCCTCGATCGCCGCGAAGGTGCGGGCCGTGCCCTCGTTGTAGACCGGCATCAGGATGGCGGTGCGGGTGGCGAGGGCCGCCGGCACCGGCGGCAGGCGCGGGCGGCGCAGCAGCACGGCGAAGCCGAGGATCGCGCTCGTGAAGGCCAGCGCGATCCACGAGAAGGTCAGGAGGAACAGCGCGACCAGCACGTACTGCAGCGCCGTC
Organism: Methylobacterium sp. J-059; assembly: GCF_022829485.1. Taxonomy (NCBI): domain Bacteria; kingdom Pseudomonadati; phylum Pseudomonadota; class Alphaproteobacteria; order Hyphomicrobiales; family Methylobacteriaceae; genus Methylobacterium; species Methylobacterium sp. J-059. The sequence goes on along the minus strand of NZ_JAKSYA010000055.1, from coordinate 60,405 downwards.
GGCGAGCCCGAGACCGACACGGTCTCGTACATCTGCCAGCCGCCATAGGCGGTGAGCGCGACCGCGCCGCCGAAGACGAGGAGGCGGGACGCGTGAGGACGGGCCGGGTGCTGCGACGGCGCATGCCCGAGCGCCGGGTCCCAGGCGGACAGGCTCTGCACCGGCATCGCCAGGGGCGATTCCGGCGGCAGGGCGTCGGGGAACGACCGCTCGCCCGGGTGGCCCGACGGGGCGTCGCGCCGTGCGGTCGCGGGGAGGGCGGCGAAATCGTCCATGCGCACGGCCTTTGATCCATCCTCGTCTTCGGAGTCTCGCGGGGCCGGCCGATGCGGCCCGGCGGTCCCTCGAACGCCGCTGCCTTCTACGGCGTCCAGCGATAGAGCCAGGTTTCGGTCACCGCCCGGCCGCCCCGCACCAGGGCGAGGCGCAGCTCGCTCGCGCGCTCGCTGCCGGAATCGAGCTCGAAGGCGACCCGGACGGTCCTGCGCTCCGGGTAGCTGAAAAACTGCTGGCGCGCGATGCTGCCCGGGGCCGCCGCCAGGGCGATGTCGAGGCCGCCCTCGGAGAACAGCCCGTCCCCGGTGAAGTCGACCAGGAACAGGCGGCGCGCGCCCGCGCTTCCGCGCCCGCTGCGGGTGCCGGTCACGGTGGCCAGCGGCGCGGCGGGCGGCTGCCAGCACCAGTGTTGGCGGTAGCGGAAGGTCGTCTCGGAGCCGGCGACGACGGGCTCCTTCGGCCGCCAGTAGGCCAGCACGTTCTCGTTGAACTCGGAATCGCTCGGGATCTCGATCAGCGTCACCGCGCCGCCCGCCCAGGCATCGGCCGGCTCCAGCCAGAGCGAGGGCCGCCACTCCCAGTGCTGCACGTCGTCCTCGAAGTCCTCGTAGGTCCGCGCCCGCTGCATCAGCCCGAAGCCCTTCGGGTTCTCGTCGACGAAGGACGAGATCTGCAGCGCGTCGGGGTTGTGGACCGGGCGCCAGATCGCCTCGCCGGCGCCGTTGCAGATCTGCAGGCCGGCGGCCGAGAAGGCGGCGGCGCGCGCGTCGTCGACGCGGCGGCGATCCTCGGAGCCGAACAGGTAGCTCGCCTGCATGCCGCCCAGGCCCAGGTGATCGATCGCCTTGCGGGCGAAGATCGTGGTCTCGACCTCGGTGGTCGAGGCCTCGGTGCCGGGCCGCAGCACCATCCGCAGGGCGCCGGAGGCGGAATCGGAATCGATCAGGGCGTGGAGCACGAGGGCGCCGTCGGCCGGGCGCTCGATGAACACCGCGCGGAAGACCGGGAACTCCTCGCCGCGGGCGTCGGCCGGGCGCAGCGTCAGCGCGCGGGCGTTGATGCCGAAGCCCTGGCCCTTGGCGACGAGGCGGAAGAACGAGGCGCCCTGGAACACCGCGAAGTCCGACAGGTCGGGGCCGTCGGGGAAGCGGGCGCGCAGGCGGAAGCCGGAGAAGCCCGGATCCTCCGGGAATTCCGGCAGCGCGAAGCCGCCGGTGTCGAAGCTCGCCGGATCGTAGGCGATCGGCCGGATGCGGCCGTCCTCGACCAGGAACAGGGCGACGCGGCCGGTGAAGATCGCGCCGCGATGCAGCGGCTCGATCGTGAAGCCGAGATCGTCGCCGGCCCAGATCGCGGCGGCGGGCTTGGTGCGGATGGCGCCGTACTGCTCGCGGCTGAGCCCCTTGAGGCTGGCCGGGAGGTCGTCGGTGCGGGGGGCGGCGTAGGCGGCCTTGGCCAGCGCGCGGGCGAGGGCGGGCACGGTCGACGCGTCGAAGGGTGCGCCGGCGCCGGGCAGGGCGGGGGCGTCCTCCGCGGCGGCCGGAACGGGTCGGAACCCGGCGCCGGCCAGCACCGCAGCGACGGCCGACAGGCGCACGACGTCGCGGCGGGTACGGTCTCGCGAGACGGGGTCACGGATGGCGTCGGAGCGCGGATCGGTCGGCAGCGTCGTGCCCCTTCGTTCGGGTGGGTCGGCGATAGGATCGGAAACAGCGAGACCTTGGAAACGGTTCGCAACAATCGGCCCCTCGTACCATCCCGGCACCTGAACCCTCGGTTAAGGTCGGCCGACGATGGCGAATTCCGTCCCCTGTGTGATCGAGGCCGCGCTTGCGGGCCGGACGATGCGCGCGGGACGCGCCGTTTTGCCAGACGGGCGCGATCGGCTAATCCGGTCCCCTCATCCCGTCGCCGCCGATCATGGCGGTCGACACCAGCGAGCGTCCCCGGGAACCTGAACGCGATGACGACACCGGCCCCCGTACGGCGAAGCCTCACCGCGATCGTGCTCGCCGCGGGCAAGGGCACGCGGATGCGCTCCAACCTGCCGAAGGTGCTCCACCGCCTCGCCGGGCGGAGCATGCTCGGCCACGTGCTCGCCGCGGTGCAGGCGGCCGGCGCCGCGCGCATCGCCGTGGTGGCCGAGCCCGGCCGCGCGGACGTCGCCCGCGAGATCGAGGCTCTGGCGCCGGGCTCCGAGGTCTTCCCGCAGGTCGAGCGCCTCGGCACCGCGCATGCGGTGCTCGCGGCGCGGGCGGTCCTGAGCAACGGCGAAGGCGGGGAGGGCGACGACGTCATCGTGGCGTTCGGCGACACGCCGCTGATCACCGGCGAGACCCTGGCGCGGCTGCGGGCGCCCCTGGCCGAGGGCGCGGCGGTGGCGGTGCTGGCCTTCGAGACCGAGGCGCCCGCCGGCTACGGACGGGTGCTCACCGAGGGCACCCGCGTGGTCGCGATCCGCGAGGAGAAGGACGCCACGCCTGAGGAGCGCGCGGTGCGCCTGTGCAATGCCGGCCTGATGGCGCTGTCGGGCGCCCACGCGCTGGCGCTGCTCGAGCGGATCGGCAACGACAACGCCGCCGGCGAGTACTACCTGCCCGACGCGGTGGCGCTGGCGATCGGCGACGGTCTCTCCGTCGCGGTGGTGCCGGTGACGGAGGCGGAGGCGCAAGGGGTCAACGACCGGGTGCAGCTCGGCGTCGCCGAGGCCGCGATCCAGGCGCGCCTGCGCCGCAGCGCCCAGCTCGGCGGCGCGACGCTCGTCGCCCCCGAGACGGTGTTCCTGAGCCACGACACGATCCTCGGGCGCGACGTGCTGGTCGAGCCCAACGTGGTGTTCGACACCGGCGTCCGCGTCGACGACGCTTGCGTGATCCACGCCTTCTCGCACCTGAAGGACGTGCGCCTGGAGGCCGGCGCCAGCGTCGGCCCGTTCGCCCGCCTGCGCGGCGGCGCGGTTCTGGAGGCCGGCGCCACCATCGGCAACTTCGTGGAGCTGAAGAACGCCCGCCTCGGGCCGGGCGCCAAGGCCGCGCACCTGACCTATCTCGGCGACGCCGAGGTCGGTGCCCGCGCCAACGTCGGCGCCGGCACCATCACCTGCAACTACGACGGGGTCTCGAAGCACCGCACCACGATTGGGGCGGGCGCCTTCATCGGATCGAACTCGGCCCTCGTCGCCCCCGTCACGGTCGGGGCCGGCGCCTTCGTCGCCTCCGGCTCGGTGATCACCGACGACGTGCCCGAGGGGGCGCTCGCCGTCGCCCGCGGGCGCCAGGCGACGAAGCCGGGCTGGGCCGAGACGAAGCGGGCGGCGTTGCGGGCGGAGAAGGCGGCGCGCGCGGGAAAATCCTGATCCTCTTCAAAACGCCGCGCCGGTCCCTCATCTCTCGGCTGGCACCGGCCCGATTCCTGATGCCCGCCCTGCGTAGCGACCAAGGGCTGGCCTCGCGCCGCGTCGATCCGGTACAAGCTGCCGGTCCACCGGGCGATACGAAAGACAAACCAGCATGTGCGGCATCGTCGGCATCGTCGGTAACGGGGCAGTGGCCGGTCCGCTGATCGAGGCGTTGCGGCGCCTGGAATACCGCGGCTACGACTCGGCCGGCATCGCCACGCTGGAGCAGGGCCGCCTGGCGCGCAGGCGGGCGTCGGGCAAGCTCGTCAACCTCGAGGCGCGCCTGCGCGAGGAGCCGCTGGCGGGCGCGATCGGCATCGGCCACACCCGCTGGGCGACGCACGGGCGGCCGAACGAGACCAACGCCCACCCCCACGCCACCGCGCGGCTCGCGGTCGTGCACAACGGCATCATCGAGAACTTCCGCGCGCTTAAGCAGGAGCTCGAGGCCACGGGCGTCCGCTTCGAGAGCGAGACCGACACCGAGGTGGTGGCCCAGCTCGTCAGCCACGCCATGGACCAGGGCCTCGGGCCGGTCGAGGCGGTCGCCGCCTGCCTGCCGCGCCTGCGCGGCGCCTTCGCGCTCGGCTTCCTGTTCTCCGGCCACGACGACCTGCTGATCGGCGCCCGCCACGGCGCGCCGCTCGCCATCGGCTTCGGCCAGGGCGAGACCTATCTCGGCTCGGACGCGCTGGCTTTGGCGCCGTTCACCGACGCGCTCACCTACCTGGAGGAGGGCGACTGGGCGATCCTGTCGCGCGCCGGCGCCGAGATCCGCGACATCCACGGCACGGTGGTCCAGCGCCCGCGCCAGACCATCGCGACCCAGGCATACCGGATCGACAAGGGCAACCATCGCCACTTCATGGCCAAGGAGATTCACGAGCAGCCGGAAGTCGTCGGCCGCACGCTCTCCCACTACGTCGACCTCGCCCAGGGCCGCGTCGCGCTGCCCGAGCCGCTGCCGTTCGACTTCTCCAAGCTGTCCCGCCTCAACATCACCGCCTGCGGCACCGCCTTCTATGCCGGGCTCGTCGCCCGCTACTGGTTCGAGCAGATCGCGCGGCTGCCGGTCGAGATCGACGTGGCCTCCGAGGCGCGCTACCGCGAGGCGCCGCTGGAGCGGGACGGGCTGACCCTCGTCATCTCGCAATCGGGCGAGACCGCCGATACCCTGGCCTCCTTGCGCTACGCGAAGTCCCAGGGCCAGCACAGCGTCTGTGTCGTCAACGTGCCGACCTCGACCATCGCGCGGGAATCCTCCGTGGTGCTGCCGACGCTCGCCGGCCCCGAGATCGGCGTGGCCTCGACCAAGGCGTTCTCGTGCCAGCTCACGGTGCTGCTGTGCCTGGCCATCGCCGCGGGGCGGGCGCGCGGCACCATCGATGCGGCCGAGGAGCGCCGCCTCGTCGACGCGCTGATCACCGTGCCCGGCCTGATGGCCGACGCGCTCGCCCGCGAGAGCGAGATCGAGGGGCTGGCCCGCGAGATCGCCAAGGCGCGCGATGTGCTCTACCTCGGCCGCGGGACGAGCTACCCGATGGCGATGGAGGGCGCGCTGAAGCTGAAGGAGATCAGCTACATCCACGCCGAAGGCTATGCGGCGGGCGAGCTCAAGCACGGGCCGATCGCCCTGATCGACGAGAGCGTGCCGGTGATCGTGATCGCCCCCCACGACGCGGTGTTCGAGAAGACCGTGTCGAACATGCAGGAGGTCGCCGCCCGCGGCGGGCGCATCGTGCTGATCGGCGACGCCAAGGGCGCGGCCGAGCACGGGCTCGACACGTTGGCCACGGTGACGATGCCCGACCTCGACCCGACGGTGGCGCCGATCGTCTACGCGGTGCCGATCCAGCTCGTCGCCTACCACACCGCCGTCGTCATGGGTAAGGACGTCGACCAGCCGAGAAACCTCGCCAAATCGGTGACGGTGGAATAGGCGTCGCCCTCAGACGCCGATCAGCAGGATCGCGAGCGCCGCGAGCACCGCGCCGATCGCCGGGCCGGAGACCGGGATCAGGGCGTAGCCCCAATCCGAGTGCCCCTTGCCGGCGATCGGCAGCACCGCATGGGCGAGGCGCGGCCCGAGATCGCGGGCCGGGTTGATCGCGTAGCCGGTGGTGCCGCCGAGCGAGAGGCCGATCCCCCAGACCACCATGCCGACGAGGTAGGGCGCCAGCCCCGTCGGGATGTTGCCGGAAGCCCCCACCGTCCGCGACAGCAGGGCGCTGATGATCAGGATCAGCAGGAAGGTGCCGATGATCTCGCTCGTCCAGTTCGCGGCCGATTGCCGGATCGCCGGATCGGTGCAGAAGCAGGCCCGCTTCAGGCCCTGATCCTCGGTGACGGCCCAGTGCGGCAGGTAGTGCAGCCAGACCACGGTCGCGCCGAGGAAGGCGCCGATCATCTGCGCGGGCACGTAGACCAGGAGCTTGCTCGGATTCCCGGACGTGATCGCACCGGCGATCGTCACCGCCGGGTTGATGTGGGCGTCGGGGCTGCCCGTCGCGGTCGCGACGAAGATGCCGGCCAGCACCGCGAAGGCCCAGCCGGCGGTGATCGCGATCCAGCCCGCGCCCTCCGCCTTGGAGCCGCGCAGCAGCGCGCCGGCGACGACCCCGTTGCCGAGGATGATCAGCACCATCGTGCCGAGAAGCTCGCCCAGGAACGGCGACGTCATGGGATGTCCTCCGAGAGTGTCCGGGATGGGAAGCGGTCGAGGCGGCGGCCTCAATCCTCCTGCTCGTCCCAGTCGAAGGCGCGCTTCACGGCGCGGCCCCAGGCGGCGGTGATGCGCCGGCGCTCGCCCGCATCCATGTTCGGCACCCAGCGCCGGTCGACGCCCCAGTTGCGCACGAGGTCGTCGGTGCTCCGCCAGTAGCCGGTGGCGAGGCCCGCCGCGTAGGCGGCGCCGAGTGCCGTGGTCTCGGTGACCCGCGGGCGCACCACCGGCACGTCGAGGATGTCGGCCTGGAACTGCATCAGGGTGACGTTGGCGACCATGCCGCCGTCCGAGCGCAGCTCGCGCACGGGGATGCCGGAATCCTTCTCCATCGCCTCCAGCACCTCGTGCGTCTGGAAGGCGGTCGCCTCCAGGCAGGCGCGGGCGATGTGGCCGCGGTTGGCGTAGCGGGTCAGGCCGATGATCAGGCCACGGGCGCCCTCGTTCCAGTGCGGCGCGTAGAGGCCCGAGAAGGCGGGCACGAAGTAGACGCCGCCGTTGTCCGCGACCGTGGTGGCGAGGCTCTCGACCTCGGCGCTGTCCTGGATCATGTGCAGGTTGTCGCGCAGCCACTGCACCAGGGCGCCGGTGATCGCGATCGAGCCCTCGAGCGCGTAGACCGCCGGCCTGCCGTCGAGCTTGTACCCGAGCGTGGTGACGAGGCCGCAGGTGGAGGGCACGGGCGTCTCGCCGGTGTTCATCAGCGCGAAGCAGCCGGTGCCGTAGGTGTTCTTGGCCTCGCCCGGCTGGAAGCAGGCCTGGCCGAACAGGGCCGCCTGCTGGTCGCCGAGGATGCCGGCGATCGGCACGCCGGAAAACGGCACCCGCGTCTCGCCGTAGACCTGCGAGGAGGAGACGATCTCGGGCAGCATCGCCCGCTGGATGCCGAAGGCCGAGAGCATGCCGTCGTCCCAGGCCAGGGTCTCGAGGGACATCAGCTGGGTGCGGCTGGCATTGGTCACGTCGGTGAGGTGGAGGCCGCCGTCCGGGCCGCCCGTCAGGTTCCAGACGAGCCAGGTGTCGATGTTGCCAAACAGCACGTCGCCGGCTTCCGCCTTCTCACGCGCGCCCGCGACGTGGTCGAGGAGCCAGCGCAGCTTCAGCCCGGAGAAGTAGCTCGCCAACGGCAGGCCGGTGAGCGCGCGGAAGCGGTCGCGCCCGCCGTCGCGGGCATATTCGGTGACGAGGCGGTCGTTGCGGGTGTCCTGCCAGACCAGGGCGTTGTGGAGCGGTTGGCCGGTGCGCCTGTCCCAGATCAGCGTGGTCTCGCGCTGGTTGGTGATGCCGATCGACAGGAGGTCCTTCGGCGTCAGCCCGGCGCCGTCGAGGGCGTCCTGCATCACGCCTTGGGTGTTGCGCCAGATCTCCATCGGATCGTGCTCGACATGGCCGGGCCGCGGATAGATCTGCGCGTGCTCGCGCTGCTTGCAGACGATGATGCGCCCCTCGCGGTCGAACACGATGAAGCGGCTGCTGGTGGTGCCCTGGTCGATGGCGCCGACATACTGGGACATGGCTGTCTTCCTCCCTTGCGGACCGTGGGTCGATCGTCTCGCGCGGACCGGTCTTCGCGCCGGTTCCGCGCCGCGCACCTTGATTCAGGCGGCTTCCGCCTTTCGCGTCAGGTAGGCGGCGAGCCGCGCGGCCCCGTCCGGGCTGGTGCGCAGGCCGAGCTTCGAGCGCCGCCACAGGATGTCCTCCGCCGTGCGGACCCATTCCGAGCGGACGAGGTAGTCGACCTCCGCCGCGCTCAGGCCGCCCTCGAACGCCTCGCCGAGGTCGGCCAGGCTGCGCGCGCCCTTGACGATGGCTCGCGCCTCGGTGCCGTAGGCGCGGGCGAGCCGCCGGGCGGTCTCGGCCGGCAGGAACGGCGCCTCGCGGACGAAGGCGGCGAGGAAGGCGTCGAAATCCGCCTCCGGCATCGCTCCGCCGGGCAGGGTCGCCTCGCCCGTCCAGGCCGGCTTCAGGCCGGGGAAGTGGGACGCGATCTTCTCGATCGCGTGCTCGGCGAGACGGCGGTAGGTGGTGATCTTGCCCCCGAACACCGAGAGCGCCGGCGCCTGCCCGCCGGCATCGTCGACGTCGAGCACGTAGTCGCGGGTCACCGCCGAGGCGTTGGCGGCGGCGTCGTCGTAGAGCGGGCGCACCCCCGAATAGCTCCAGACCACGTCCTTCGGCCCGATCGCCTTGGCGAACGAGCGGTTGATGCAGTCGCAGAGGTAGCGCGTCTCGTCCTTTGAGATCCGCACCGGGCCGGGCTCGTCCGCGTAGGGGACGTCGGTGGTGCCGATCAGCGTGAAGTCGCGCTCGTAGGGGATCGCGAAGATGATGCGCTTGTCGGGCTGCTGCAGGATGTAGGCCTGATCGCCCTCGTAGAGCTTGGCGACCACGATGTGGCTGCCCTTGATCAGCCGCACCGCCGCGCGGCTGTTCACGCCGAGCGTTCCGCCGAGCGTCGCGCTCACCCAGGGGCCGGCGGCGTTCACCACCGCCTTCGCCCGGACGGTCTCGGTGCGCCCGGTGACGGCGTCGCGCAGGGTCGCCGTCCACGTCCCGTCGACCCGGCGCGCCGACTCGACGCCGGTGCGGGTGCGGATCTCGGCGCCGCGGGCCCGCGCATCCATGGCGTTCAGAACCACGAGGCGGCTGTCCTCGACCCAGCAGTCGGAATAGACGAACCCCTTCGTGAGCCGGTCCTGAAGCGGTGCGCCCATCGGCGATGTTCGCAAGCGAACCGTCTTGGAGCCGGGCAGGGTGCGCAGCCGGGCGAGGTGGTCGTACAGGAACAGGCCGGCCCGCAGCATCCAGGCCGGACGCAGGCCCGCGTCGTGCGGCAGCACGAAGCGGAGCGGCCAGATGATGTGCGGCGCCTGCCGCAGCAGGCGCTCGCGCTCGGCCAGAGCCTCCCGCACCAGGCGGAACTCGTAGTATTCGAGGTAGCGCAGGCCGCCGTGGATCAGCTTGGTGCTCGAGGACGAGGTGAATTCCGCGAGGTCTCCGCGCTCGCACAGCAGCACCGAGAGGCCGCGCCCGGCCGCGTCGCGGGCGATGCCGGTGCCGTTGATGCCGCCGCCGATGACGAGCAGGTCGTAGGGGGCGCCCAGCGCCCGCACGTTCGAGACCGTCGTCATGAGTCGCCTCCCGCCCCGGCCGATGCCCGGGTCGGCAGAATATTGCCTTATCTTAGGATTTTCGCAAGCGAAAATTGCGATGTTCGCTACGGCTCGTCTCGGTCGGCCACCGCGAGGGCGACGCCGTGGCGTTCCATCAGGGCGACGATCTCGGGCGGCGGGACGCGGTCGGTGAAGAAGGTGTCGATCTGCTCCAGCCGCCCGACCTCGACCATCGGGCGGCGGGTGAACTTGGTGTGATCGGCCACGAGGAAGGTCTGGCGCGCATGCGCCAGGATGGTCTGCGTCGCCCGCACCTCCTCGTAATCGTAGTCGAGCAGGGCGCCGTCGGCGTCGATCCCGCTGATGCCGATGACCGCCACGTCGACCCGGAACTGGCTGAGGGTGTCGCAGGTGAGCTGCCCTAGGACGGCGCCGTCGCGGTTGCGGATCGTGCCGCCCGCCACGACGATGCGGAAGTCGGTCGCCTCCGCCAGCCCGACCGCCACGTTGAGGTTGTTGGTGATGATGCTGAGGTCGTCGTGGCGGACGAGCTCGCGCGCCACCGCCTCCGGCGTGGTGCCGATGTTGAGGAACACCGAGCAGTGCGACGGGATGCGGCCGGCCGCCAGCCGGCCGATCCGGGTCTTCTCGGACAGCAGCGTGGTGCGGCGGTCGGCGTAGTCGATGTTCTCGACGCTGGACGGCAGGCCGCCGCCGCCCCGGTAGCGCTCGAGCCGCCCCTCCGCGCTGAGCTCGTTGAGGTCGCGCCGGATCGTCTGCACGGTCACGCCGAACTGGCTCGCCAGGGCCTCGATCGTCACGAAGCCGCGCTGGCGCACCGCGGCGACGATCGCCCCGCGCCGCGTCTCGACCGCCGACGCGTCGGCGCGCTCGCCCGCCTTCCGCTCGAAGCCGCCCCGCTCGACCATACGCGTCATGGAAACTCCGGCCCGGGGCTCGCACGCCTCGGATCGGAGTGTAGGTGACCGGCGGGGTTTCGCAAACGAAACGCGCAGGCCCAGGGGCCGGCGGCGCTCGACCTGTCCTCGGGGCTGTTCGAGCAGATCGTCTACCGCGACGGCGCCCGGCAGTCGCGGAACGACCACACCGACCCGATCCGCCGCGAGCACAGGCCGGCAGTGCACGTGCGCATCGTCGAGAGCGGCGCGCCGACGGGCGGCGTCGGCGCGCCCGGGCTGCCCCCGCCGTGCTCAACGTGATCGCGGCGCTGACCGGGCAGCGCATCCGCGCCCTGCCGGTCGCCGACCTTGCGCGCAGGCCGGTTTCGCGCGCCTTTTCCGGCAGCCCTGGTGAATCGCGGGTGCGGCGCGCGTGAGCGCGAGGGGAGACCGTCGATGCCGGAGGTCGTCCGGGACGCGGCGATCGCGCCATCCTCCGAGGCCGTGTCGACCGGGCTCCGGGCTCCCGACCGACGCCGCCGCCCTCGTGCTCCTGACGCTGCCCCCCCGTCATCCTGTGGCTGCTCGTGCGGACGCCGCTCGGCATCGCCCGCGGGGAGCTGCGCACGCTGTCGTCCTGACGGGCGAAGGCCTCGGGCGCCTCAGGCGGGCGGCCGGGAATAGTCCATCCGCTCCAAGTCCTCGATCAGGCCCCGGCCGGTCGGGTGCCAGCCGAGCCGGGCCCGCGTCAGCGCGCTGGAGGCCGGCATGTCGAGGCCGACGAACGCGGCGAGCCAGCCGAAATGCGCGGCGGCGTCTTCCGGCGCGAGGGCGACCGCCGGCAGCTTCAGGCCGCGGCCGATGGTCTGCGCGATGTCGCGGGCGGCGACGCCCTCCTCGGCGACCGCGTGGTAGCGGGCGCCCGCCTCCCGCCGCGCGAAGGCGAGCGCGTAGAGCCGGGCGACGTCGAGGACCGGCGCCGCCGCCCAGCGGTTGGCGCCGTCGCCGACATAGGCCGAGACGCCGGTCCGCCGGGCGAGGTCGATCAGGTAGGTGATCAGCCCCTGCTTGACCGTGTCGTGCACCTGCGGAAGCCGCACCACCGACACGTTCACCCCCGCCTCCAGCAGTGCGGCCCCGGCGAGCTCGGAGGCGATGCGCGGGTTCGGGTGCGCGCGGTCGAAGACGTCCTCCCGGGCCGGGCCGCCGTCGTCGGGGCTCCCGATTCCCGCACCGGAGGTGATGAGCAGCGGCCGATCCGAGCCGGCAAGGGCGGCCCCCAGGGCCTCGATCGCCCGCCGGTCCTTGTCGCAATTGGCGACGAAGTTCGTGAAGTCGTCGTGGTCGAAGGCGGTGTGGATCACGCCGTCGGCCTGCGCGGCGCCGCGGCGCAGGCTGTCCGGGTCGTCAAGGGTGCCGCGATGCGGCTCGACCCCGGCCTCGATCAGCTTGCGGGCGCCGGCCTCCGAGCGGGTCAAGCCGAGCACCCGATGCCCGGACCGGAGCAGTTCCGGGACGATGGCCGAGCCGACGAAGCCGGTGGCGCCGGTGAGGAAGATGCGCATGCGATGCACTCCGCTGTGATCAGAGCGCCCCTTGTCGGCCCGCCGCCGATCCCGTTAAAGTCGTGACTGTATCCCGGTATACGTCCCAACAGGATCGCCATGCCCGCCCGTTCCGAACCCTCGCTGGGCGCCTACCTGCGGGATCGGCGCACCAAGCTCGATCCGGCCGCCCTCGGGTTCTCGGGCCGCCGTCGCACGCCGGGCCTGCGCCGGGAGGAGGTCGCCCAGCGCTCGAACATCAGCGCGACCTGGTACACCTGGCTGGAGCAGGGGCGTGGCGGCGCACCCTCGGCGGACGTGCTGAACCGCATCGCCGCCGGGCTGATGCTGACCGAGCCCGAGCGCGAGCACGTCTTCATGCTGGCGCTGGGGCGTCCGCCCGAGGTCCGCTACCGGCCGCAGGAGGGGATCACGCCGCGCCTCCAGCGGTTGCTCGACACGCTGGAGGTCAGCCCGGCCCTGATCAAGACCGCGACCTGGGACGTCGTCGCCTGGAACCGCGCCGCCGCCGTCCTGATGACCGACTGGGAACCGCTGCCGCCGGGCGAGCGCAACATCCTGCGCCGCATGTTCGGCGACCCGCGGGTGCGGACGGCGCAGCAGGATTGGGACAGCGTCGCCCGCTTCGTGGTCGGCGCGTTCCGGGCGGACGCGGTGCGGGCCGGCGCGGCCTCCGAGGTCGGCGAGCTGGTGGACGAGCTCTGCCGCACCAGCCCGGACTTCGCCGCCCTGTGGCGGGAGAACGACGTCCACGCCCACGGAGACGGGGTCAAGCGGCTCCGTCACCCCGTCCTGGGCCCGATCGAGCTGGAGTTCTCGGCCTTCGCCGTGGACGGAAGACCGGATCTCGGCATGATCGTCTACAACCCGATCACCCCGGAGGTCCGCGAGCAGATCCGTGCGCTCGTTCATGCGAAGCGGGGCGGGAGCGGCACCGATCGGCCGCCTTCGAAGGACGCGTAGTGGGTGCGGCGCGCATCGCGGGGACCGTTCATCCACGGCCGGACCTCGCGCTGCATCGGCGCGTGACAATCGCGCCGCCCCTGTCCGGAGACCGGCCCTGACGGCAGACCTCTCCGCCTCCGAGGCCCGTCGCATCGCCCTCGTCGCCCAGGGCTTCGCCGCGGGCCGGCGCGCGGGACTCGTCTCCGCCGCGCGGATGCGCAACGAGATCGGCCGGCTCGGCCTGCTTCAGATCGACAGCGTGAACGTGCTGCTGCGGGCCCAGTACCTGCCGCTGTTCTCGCGCCTAGGCCCCTACGAGCGTGGGCTCCTCGACGCCCTGGCGGCCGACCGGCCGAAGCGGTTCTTCGAATATTGGGGGCACGAGGCCTCGCTCCTGCCGGTCGACCATCACCCCCTGCTGCGCTGGCGCATGGCCCGGGCCCTCGCCGGCCGCGGCCTATGGCGGCGGCTCGAACCCTTCGCCGGGGACAGGCGCGGCGAAGCCGAAGCCCTCCTCGCCCGCATCGAGACGGAGGGGCCGCTGGCCGCCTCCGACGTCGCGGGCAACCGGGCCTCGCAGGGCATGTGGGTGTGGAGTGCGGCCAAGCACGCGCTCGAATGGCTGTTCTGGGCCGGCCTCGTCGCCTCGACGCACCGTCGCGGCAGCTTCGAGCGCGTCTACGACCTGCCCGAGCGCGTGCTTCCGCGCGCCGTCCTCGCGCATCCGACCCCGAGCGGCATCGACGCGCGGCGGGAGCTGATCGCACGCGCGGCGCGGGCGCTCGGCATCGCGACGGCGCAGGACCTGCGCGACTATTATCGCCTCGCGCCCGCCGATGCGCACCTGCCGATCGCGCAGCTGGTCGAGGACGGCACGCTGATTCCGGCCCGGGTCCGCGGCTGGCCGCAGCCGGCCTACCGGCACAGGGAGGCGCGGCTCGGCCGGCGGCTCGACGGCGCCGCGCTCCTGTCGCCCTTCGATCCGCTGATCTGGCACCGGCCGCGGACCGAGCGGCTGTTCGGCTTCCGCTATCGGCTCGAGATCTACACGCCCGCCCACCAGCGTGAGCACGGCTACTACGTCCTGCCCTTCCTGATGGACGGCGCGCTCGTCGCCCGCGTCGACCTGAAGGCGAACCGCCGGATCGGCGTGCTGGTCGTCCAGCGCGTGCACCTGGAGCCCGATGCGCCCCCCGGCACCATGGACCGGCTGCTCGGGGAGCTCCGCCTGATGGCGGCGTGGCTGGACCTGGCGAGCCTCGCCGCCGCGCCGGCGGCCGGCGCGACCGGCCTGCCCATCGCGGTCGCCGGCGAGCCCGACCCGCCGTCGATCGAACCGGGAGCGACCGAAGCCTCGGGCTGACCGATCGCCGCGAGATCGTGAGGCGGCGCCGCTCGCCCCGCGTTCGGCACGGCTGCGATGCGGCACGGACGCTCAACTCCGCCGGACTCGGGCGCCAGCCTCAGGGACGGGCGGGGGAGGCGGGGCGCGGCGTCGCCAGCGCCGTGCCGAGGTCGATGGCGAGCGCCAGCACCATCGCGGCCGTGCCGAGCGCGAACAGCAGCGTGTAGTTGCCCGCCGTGTGCGCAAAGACGAAGGACAGCCCGTAGGCGGCGCCGGCCTGGAACAGCGCGAACGCCACGGTGGCGACGCTCCAAGCCGCCTTCTGCCGCTCCGGCTCCCCGGGCAGGAGCTCGCCGATGCGGCCGAGCATGAGCGGCACGGTTCCGGTGACGAAGGCGCCGACCGCGACGCTCGACAGGATCAGCCATGACGGGCCGAGGCCGAGGGCCGGAATCGCGATCGCGCCGGCCTCGACCAGGAAGGCGAGCCGGAGCGCGGGACCGAAGCCGGTCCGGTCGGCGAGGTGCCCGACGAGGATCGGGCCGACCGTCGCGCCGAGCCCGAACAGCACCCAATAGTGCGATCCGGCCTGGATGCCCTGCCCGAGGCCGCGCGCAACGAGGTCGACGAGGAAGAGCATGTGCGGCACCCACGCGGCCGCGTTGAGCGCGTATTCCGCGTAGAGCGCCCGCAGCGCCGCCCGGCCTGGCGCGCGCGACGGCTCGGCACCGGCAACCGGCCGAACTGCCGCCGGAGCCTCGGACGGCCAGCCCCGCCAGCCGATGACGGTGAGCAGGCAGGAGAGCGCGCCGAGGCCGAACCAGGCCTGCTGCAACCCGCCGCGCAGGAGGAGCGGGACGAGCGTCCCCGACGCCGCGATGCCGACGCCGATGCCCATGAAGATCAGGCCGCCGGCCAGGCCGCGCTTGCCCGGCGGCACGTGCGGAAGCACGGCGGGCGCGGCCAGCACCATCAGCGCGCCTCCGGCAAAGCCCGACGCGAAGCGCCAGGCGAAGAACCACGCGACGTTCAGCGGGTAGGCGCAGGCGAAGAACGCCGCGGTCGCCACCACCATCATCGCGCGGAGCACCACGGGAACGCGGGTGCGGGCGGCGAGCGGCCGCCCGAGCAGGGCGCCGGCGAGATAACCCGCAAGGTTGGCCGCCCCGAGATAGGCCGCGGTCGAGGCCTCGAACCAGCCGCCGTCGATGATCGCCGGAAGCAGCGGCGTATAGGCGAACCGCGCGAGCCCGATCCCGATCAGGCTGGCGCAGGAGGCCGAGGCGACCGCGCGCCGGGCCGTCCGTCTGTCGTCGGCGCCAGCGCGATCGCCGTGCGGAAGCGTTCGAGGCCGGGCAGGCGTCGGCAAGGCCATGGGACGAGGTTCCCGCCGTTCGGTCCGAGAGTGCAGGGCGCCGACGTGAAAGCCGGCCTGGCGACAGGAACGGTCCTACGCCGTGGCGAATTCGAGGCGCACGCCGCCCGGCATCGTGCCGATGAAGTGGTGCGTCTCGGACCCCTCCCGCATCGGGCCGGGCGCGAACTCGATCGTCGTCCCCGGATGGCCGCGCACCCGGTCGTAGGCGGCGGCGAGCGCCGCGCGGTCGGCGACCTTGAGGGCGAGGTGATGCAGCCCGACGTTGGCGCGGCGGTCGAACGGCACCGCGGCCTCCGGATCGGCGATCCGCCACAGCGTCACGAGGATCGCGCCGTCGGAGACGAACACGGCGGGGTAGGACGGCACGCCGCCGGCGACGCGCCATCCAAGCGCGTCGACGAAGAAGCGCTCGGCGGCGTCGAGGTCCGGCACGGCGAGGCCGACGTGATGCACGCCACGGGTCGACGGCTCGGTCATGCGGAGGCTCCCTTGAGGCGCGCCAGCTCGGCGCGCAGGTTCGCGTTCTCGATGAGCAGCGGCCCGAGCTCGTCCTCGATCTCGGCGCGCGTGAAGCGCGGCGCGATGAATTGCGGGCAGTTCCAGTCGAAGCCGACCACGTCGATCACGAACGCGGCCACGGCCGGCGGCGCCGCGGGATGCGAGACCCGCGCGACGAGATCGGGATCCTCGGCCGCCGCGACGATGCGCGCGTGGCCGATGAGCTTGAGCCGGCGTTGGGCCGGATAGTCCATCGCGAACAAGGCCACCCGGCCGCGCTCGATCACGTTGCCCTGCGAGATGTACTGCCGGTTGCCGGGATAGTCGGCGAATCCGATCCGGTTCTCGCCCAGCGACCGGACGAAGCCGGCCGGCCCCCCGCGATGCTGGATGTAGGGCCAGCCCTCGGGGCCGACGCTCGCCAGGTAGACGCTGTCGCGCGCCTGCAGGAAGGCGTGCTCGCGCTCGGTCAGCGCATCGCGCCCGTCGGCGGACGCGGCCTCCCGCCTGGCGTAGCTGGCGCGGGAGCCGGCGCGCGCCTGGAGCGTGCGCGCCGTCTCGCCGAACAGGTGGTGGAAGTAGGTACCGGGCATGCCGGAGAGGTAGCGGCTTCACGCGGCGGCGATAATCCATCACCTTCGCAGTTCAGAATTTCGTTTTCGGGAATGATCGCGTGGACCGCTTCGCGGCGCTGACCACCTTCGTCGCGGTGGCCGAGCGGGGCGGCTTCAAGGCCGCCTCCCGCCACCTCGGCCACTCGCCGCCCGCGGTGACGCGGACCATCGCCGCCCTCGAGCGGCATCTCGGCGTGCCGCTGTTCCGGCGCTCGACCCGCAGCGTGGCGCTGACCGAGGAGGGCGCCGCCCTCCTGGATCGCGCCCGCGAGATCCTGATGCGGCTGCAGGATGCCGAGCACGTCGTGATGGGGCGCCAGGCGGCGCCGCACGGCGAGCTGCAGATCACGGCGCCGGTCGTCTTCGGCCGGCTGCACGTCCTTCCCGTGGTGGCGGACCTGCTCGCCCGGCACCGGCCGGTGTCGGCGCGCCTGATGCTGCTCGACCGGAACATCCGGCTGGTCGAGGAGGGGATCGACGTGGCGGTCCGCATCGGCGAGCCGCGCGACAGCCGCCTCAGGTCGGTCGCCCTCGGCACGGTGCGGCA
The DNA here is from genome assembly GCF_022829485.1 of Methylobacterium sp. J-059. Classification (NCBI taxonomy): domain Bacteria; kingdom Pseudomonadati; phylum Pseudomonadota; class Alphaproteobacteria; order Hyphomicrobiales; family Methylobacteriaceae; genus Methylobacterium; species Methylobacterium sp. J-059. The sequence continues at coordinate 43,106 of NZ_JAKSYA010000055.1, read as the reverse complement.
GGTCATCGTCGCGAGCCCGGCCTACTGCGCCGCGCGCGGGCGGCCGGCCGACCCGAAGGCGCTCGCCGAGCACGACATCATCGCCGGCGACAACGTCCGAACCGGCTCGCACTGGCGCTTCGGCCCGCGGTCGCAGGGCGTCGCCGTCGCGCCGCGGCTGACCGTGACCTCGATCGATGCCCAGCTGGCCGCCGCCGCGGCCGGGCTCGGGCTCGCGAACGTCCTCAGCTACCAGGCGGCCGAGGGCCTCGCCGCGGGCCGATTGTGCAGCGTGCTCGACGCGCACGCGCCGCCGCCCGTGCCGATCCACCTGCTGTTCGATGCCAGCCGCGCGCACCTGCCGAGCGTCCGCCTGTTCATCGAGGCCATGCGCGCCCGCGCGCGGAGCGGCGCCTGGGGGGTGAGTCCGGAGGCCGCCCGGACCGCGTCGTCCGTCGTTTGAAGTCTTTGAGCTGACCGCGGGACCGTGGCTCGAACGCGCCCCGAGGAATCAGGGCCCCGCAAAGCGCATCGAAGACCTGAGCGGCCGGCCTGGGCGGGCCCCGTCCTCCGGAAGTGGATGCGGCAGTGCTGCCAGGTTGCGCTCATCACCTGGGCCACCGATGCCTTGATGCCCTCGTGGGCGTCCGAGATCACCGGCTTGACCCCGCGCAGCCCCCGCCGGGCGAGCTTGCGGAAGGCTGTCCCGAACGTCTCGGCCTCGGAGGGGCCGACATCCATGCCGCGCACCTCGCGCCGGCCGTCGGTGCTCACGATCACCGCCGCCGAGACGATCAAGAAAGCCGGGAAGCACGCCCCCTATGCAACTTCGGGATGCGCAGTTCGACGGTCCCGGCCCGCGTCTGCCAGTCCCGGTCACGATAGCCGTTGCGCTGGACCAGCCGCACACCCCGATGGTTCCGAGTGCCCTGCTCGGCAGGGATCCTCGGCGATCTTCGCGCCGCCGGCGTGCGGCCGTCCCCGCTCGCCATCCTGTGCGAGGCGACCGACGACGGACCGACCGATGCGGATCGTGAGCATCCTGGTCGACGAACTCGCTGCCGGCCCTGGGCTCGATCACGTCGCATGACGACCGGCGCCATCGAGAGGAAGGCCGCGACGACGGCCCCGACTCCGAATCGGAAGTCAGGGCCCGGAGCTTATCGCAGCGTCGGCGACTCACCGGTCTTGAGATGACGCTCGTCCCCCTCCGGTCCGCCGAGCGACACGTGCGAGTTCAGTCGATCGAGGTGCTCGAAGACGTGCTCGAAGGCATTCGTTACGGCCTGCTCGAAGGAGCCGTCGCCTCTGCCCTGCGCGGCCTTCAAAGCGCTGAGCAGTTCCTGATGCTTGTGGGTGTCGCTCGACATGCTGCTCTCCCGCCGGACCTCATGCCGGCAGGAAGGCCAAGCGCTGCAGATGATCGCGGTTCCCCATCACGGTGCACGGCCAAGCCGTCGCCGACCTCATCGAGCAAGCCCCTCGACCACAGCAAGGGAGGAGTAGGCGCAGAAGGCTGGGCCCGTGGGGAGGAAAAACCGCGATCGGGGTCATCCGGAGTCCGTGCGCGCGCCGGGATCGAGGTTCCGGCCAGCCCTCGATGTCGGGTCCGCATCCCGATCCCCATCTGAGATCGTGAATTGGAGGGCCGAGAAATGGCTCAGGACACCGCTCGAAGACCAACGCCTCGTATCGGGAAGGACCGCGGTGCTCCGTCGCCGCATCGAGGCCGCGAGCATCGATCCTGACTTGGTCGATCCGCGGAAGATTCCGGCCGGCATCGCGATCGACAAGTCCGCCTCGGCCTTCCATGAAGAACCTGGGCCAGAGCGCATCGCTGGCAGCATGGTGCTCAACCATATCACCACACCGTGGGATCAAACACCTAGTCTGCGACGACGACCCTCAACGCTCCGAGGCTGAGTTCTTCCGCCATGTCGCCCAGGACGGCGCGGACGCTGATGAGGCCCGTGCTCAAGATCTCGAAAGGCGAGAGGATCAGGCTCGCCGACGCCACGATGTATCGCGGCGCCGTGCTGCCGGATTCGAGCGCGGAAACGAGCTTCCGCTGCTCGGCGATGGGCGGCGTCTCCACGGGCTCCTCGATGATCGGATCCTCGAGGCCGGGCACGTAGCAGCGTAGCAGGACGGAGGAGAGCGGGTGCTCGGCCGACGAGATCACATGCGTATGGATGCAGAACTTCGGCAGGATGAACGGCATGTCCGGAGAGGCGAACATGACCGAATTGTAGCACCCGATGAAGCTCAGCTTTCCGCCCACCTCGTTACGAATGTCGTCGCAGAAGATCGAGAATCCATGGCGCTTCATGTGGAGGCGCTTTTCTGCCTCGCCTGCCGAGGTCGCACGTGGATCTGGCGGCTGGGCGGCAGCGTCGACGTCAGGGTGCGCGAAACGCCGACCAGGGTCGGTGCGCGAGACATCGCCGTGGACACTTCCGGGGGAGAGTTCTGGCCCGCCTGCCGCTCGACCTTGCGGATCTCGAAGACAATCTCGCGATCCAGGGCCCAAGCCAGATCGGCGATCAGTCGAAGCGAGAGCTGCTGATGCCCGGAAAGCTGGCCGTTGATGACCGAGCGCTCGAGAAGGAGCTTGTCGGCGACGGATTGGATGGAGGCGCCCGATGCCGTGCGTTTTTCCAGCAAGGCCTGGAGCAGCTCGCTGCGCACGCGACCGATCAGGCGTCCCGCCGATCGGGACCGGCCGTTGGTCCTAAAATGATATGACGTCACTCGGCGCCCCCCCCATCCCGCAAAGATCTTCTTTGATCCCCATCTCGCGTCGCATCCGCCGAATTTCGAGGCGATAGCCGCGATAGAGATCATGATCTTTTACGCGATCAGCAAAATCTCCAAAAACACATACGAAGCAGTCTTTTGCCGGGAACCAGCCGAATATTCGAACGTCTACGGTCTTTAATTCCCATACAGGATTTTTTTCGACTTTGACACAACGAAATTCCCGGCGATGAGCCAGGAAGCCGCCCGTCGAATATCGGTGAAAGAGGTCGTCGATCTGTTCGAGTGGTGTCGTTTCGGCTCCGCTTGGCGACGGTTCTTGCTGGCGTACTTGCCCATCTAGCCATCGCACGAAGTCTTGGGTGCCGAACAGCCGCCTGTTCGGCAGTTCGCGTGGACCAAGGACGGCTTCTAGCCGCACAATCCCTGGGTCTGCAAGAAGGTTCTCAAGCGTGTCCACCTGAATCACACGTTTCGCGAAAATCGCATTGATTTAGCTTAGGGAACGCCGCCTACACGAGCCGCGATCTTCAGACGCCGGGAATCCGCTCCGCACTCTAGCGTGGATGTGGAAGGTCCGAAGCGCGTTTGACGACCGTTGCCCCGAGACGGCCATCAAACGGAATAGGTCGCATCAAGTCACGATTCGGACGGACAAAATCGTCGATACACGATCGTGGTCATGAAATCTCAGCGCGAGCGGTCGGTCTGCGAGATCACGGCGACATTGCCCTGCCCTTGCTGATAGAGCGCGGCGACGTTTCCCATGCCGGTCTGCGAGACCATGCCATTGTTATAGATTCCGATCTGCACGACCTGCGCCGTGTTGCCTGCCTGCCGGCTCGCGGCGGTGGCCTGGGCGGAGGCGAGGGTCACGGGCAGGGCCAGGAGCGGGCTTGCCGGGAGTCGCACGGGGACGTCGCCGGCCTGGGCGATCGCGGCCTGTGGAACATAGGCCTCGGCAGCAAGGATCGGGGTCGCACCGGGGATGGTTAATGCAGCGAACGTTGCGACTTGCGCGAAGCGGATCATGTCTCGGCCCCCTCTACGATTCGGGATTCCCGTGTAGGGCCAATTCGTGATCGCCCCATTAACCAGCCTGGTCGCGACGCCGCCCTCGGTGTCTCGGCCAGGGGCCTCGAGAGCGGCCGCTCCGAGCAGGGACCGCACGGAACGATAAATGCGGATCTTTCGCCCGCGCTGCGACGCGAGGGGGCAATCGATCGCCGCCCCATCGAGTTCGTCTCGCGATGCCAGAGAAACGGATGGCCGAATCGGCATCGCTCAGGGGCCGATATGTCCGCCAAATACCATCGCATCAACTATCTCGGAGTTGCGGCGGCGGGCGGCAGCCTGAAATACCTCAATCCCCATTCTTCCAGGCCCTCGCCGCAGTCGCGCGATCGTCGAAGAAGCGTGGAACGAAGGAGGATGTGCATCGTTAACTGAATTTTAACAGCCTCACTTGCCGTTGATTCGTTAACGTGACATTAACTCGATCCGAGGGCAGCGAATCGTTCGATGCTCCACAGTGGTTGCAACTTCAAAGCGACCCGCCCGGATAGAGTAGGCATCTCCAAATGAAGACGTCAGCAGCGTTGGTGCTCGTTCTCGCGAGCTCCACGGCCGTTTTCGCGGCCGATAACGAGTCGTTCATCGCGCAGGTCGGCGCCTACAACGAGGCGCTCTCGGGCTAGGCCGGCGGCAACAACACGCAGAGCACGGTCCAGGCCGGCGTCAAGAACCGGGCCCTGACCTCGCAGGCGAACGCCAAGAGCACCCAGAACAAGTCCGGCATCGTCCAGCTCGGGGCCCGAAACAACGCCGTCGTCGGCCAGACGAACGGCAACAACACCCAGAGCGCGCTTCAGGTCGGCGCCGGCAACGTCAACGTCACCGCCCAGACCGGCGGCGCCAAGGGCGCGAACGACTCCACCTCGGCTCAGTTCGGCCTCGGCAACGGCACCCTGGTCGGGCAGTCGGCCGGCAACAACACCCAGCGCAGCCTCCAGATCGGTGGCGGCAACACGGCCGTGATCGGCCAGACCGGCGGCGAGACGGGCAAGAACGCCTCGACCACCTCGCAGATCGGCCTCGGCAACGGCGCCGTCATCGGGCAGACCACCGGAGGCGACAACAGCCAGCAGACGCTGCAGGTCGGCGTTCGCAACGTCGCGGTCCTGGGTCAGGGCGGCGGCAAGTCGGGCGCGAATGACTCCACGATCGGCCAGTTCGGCACCGCCAACACCGCCCTCGTCGGACAGACCGGCGGCAACAACACCCAGGGCACCCTGCAGGTCGGCGCCGGCAACTCGGTGGTGTCCTCGCAGACCGCGGCCACCAGCTCGGCCTCGAACCTGTCGACGACCTCGCAGTTCGGCTTCGAGAACGGCGCCGTCATCGGCCAGACCGCCGGCGGCAACCGCCAGGGCACCCTGCAGGTCGGCGCCGGCAACATGGCCGTCATCGCCCAGACCAATGGCGGGACCAGCTTGAACCTGTCGACCACCTCGCAGTTCGGCGTGAAGAACGATGCGGTCATCGGCCAGGATGGTGGCAACAACATCCAGGGTGCCCTGCAGGTCGGTGCCGGCAACTCCGCCGTCGTCGCTCAGAAGAGCGCCACCGCCGGCAGCAACAGCTCCGACGTCGCCCAGTTCGGCGCCAACAACGGCGCGCTGGTCGGCCAGACCGGCGGCAACAACAAGCAGGACACCCTCCAGGTCGGCGTCGGCAACTTCGCGCTGACCAACCAGAGCGGTGCCGCCACCGGGCCGGGGAACGGCTCCACCACGGAGCAGTTCGGCCTCGGCAACGTCTCGCTCGCCACCCAGGACGGCGGCAAGAACGGCCAGAACACGCTCCAGGTCGGCGTCGAGAACGTCTCGGTCACCGCTCAGGCCAGCAACGCGCAGGGCTCGAGCAACACTGCGACCACGACGCAGATCGGCCGCGGTAACAACGCCCTGACCTCGCAGGCATCCTCGGGCGCACCTTCGGCGAAGGGCGCGATCACCACGACGGTTCGCACGACATCTTCCAATTTCTTCATTCCGGTTTTTTCCAAGTTTATCGAGTTCAAGGGGCTCGATACAATGAAGTCGTTTGACACCTCCGTTCCGCTGCCGGCCTACCAGGGTGGCGTGAACGCGGCGTCGACCCTGCAGGTCGGCAACGGCAACTCGGCCGTCACGAGCCAGACTTCGGCCGGCGCGCGGACGGGTCGGTTCACCACCAGCGCTTCGTTGCAGTCCAAGTCCTCCATCGGCTTCTCGGCCCCCAACAGCAAATCGAGTGGAGTTTACCCCACCATCACCACGACCACGGTGTTTCCGGACTTGGTCGCACTCGCCGGCGTCGACAATTCCTCCAACGTCGTCCAGCTCGGCAACAAGAACGTCGCCCTGACCTCGCAGAAGGGTGTCAGCCTCCTGCCGACCTCCAACAACTCGACCGTCGCCCAGATCGGCTCGCAGAACACCGCGATCGTCGGCCAGGAGAACGGCTCGAACCTGCAGGGCACCGTCCAGCTCGGCTACAAGAACGCCGCCGTCACCAGCCAGAGCAACAATCCGCTGGCGCTCAACGGCAACGGTGCCGCCACGCTGCAGATCGGCGCGAAGAACAAGGCGCTGACCGCCCAGGGCACCACCATCGCCAATCCGCTCGATGGCATCGGTGTGAACGGCTCGCTCATCGTGCAGGCCGGCTACAGCAACACCGCCAATGCGTTCCAGACCACCGGCCCGCAGAACATGATCGGTGCCAACACCCAGCAGACGGTGCAGGTCGGTGCGGCCAACTACGCGATGACCTCGCAGTCCAGCGCCGGCAACGTCTCCAACAGCTCCGTCACCGCCCAGTTCGGCTACCGCAACACCGCCGTGACCGTGCAGCGCTAAGTCCCGGAAGGCGGCAGGCCGAACAAGCCTGCCGCCTGTCTTTCTCCAGATCGAGAGCAGACCGCATGCGGCGCGCAGCATCGCCGATCCGGGGTCTCGTGCGCTCAGCGCTCCTCTGCCTTGCTGGTTGCCTCGGGACCCATCCGGCCTTCTCGATGCCCAGGGCCACGGCCTCCATCGCGAACGTGTCCTGCACCGTCGAAGCCGAACCGACCTCGCAATTCCTCCGCCTCCAGGCGCTCGCCAGAGCCGACCGCGATCTTCAAGGTCAGTATTCGCTCTTCGTCTCAAAGGAGAGCGAGACCGGAACCAGCCGGAATGTCCAGAGCGGCGACTTCGCGCTCTCGGCGAATTCGGAAACCGTCCTGTCGACCCTGACCTTGGATCGCTCGGCACTCGGGCACTACGAGGCGAAACTGGTCCTCACGTGGGATCAAGGAAGCATCTCATGCCACTCGCCCTGACCCTCGGGCTCACCTCCACGATCCGTCGCATCGCCACGGCGAGCGCATCCGTCGCCATCTGCGCCGCCCTCGGATCCGTCCCGGCCCGGGCCGAATCGGCCTACGTGGCGCAGGCAGCCATCGGCGCCTCGGTCCCGGTTCAGGCCTTCGGGTCGACCAACGGCGCCCCGACCCCGTTCGCTCGGTCGCCGGCGATCCCCGCGCCGATGGCGACGCCCGAGATGGCCGCCGCGCGCGGGTCCGGCCAAGTCGCGCAGACCCTGCAGATCGGCAACAACAACCACGTGGCTCATCTGCAGACAGGAACGGGAAATCAATCGACTGCCGGCATCATCGGCAACATGAATCAGGTTGGCGTGTTGCAGGTAGGCAACAATCTTCACTCCAACATTGTGCTACTTGGAACTCAAGGATTGAATGTCGGTGTAATTCAGCCTCAAGGGTCTATTCCGGTTAATATGTTGATTGCGCGCCTTCCGAATGGAGGCTTGTTGATTAAGCGTTAACTCGCATGACCCTAAATGATCTGAAATATCGCAGTGAGGGGTCGATGAAAATTTTAGCCTTGGCAGTTGCTTCGCTCCTGTGCGGAACCCTTGCGAGCGCGCCCGGATCGGCGACCGAGCAGCTCTATCGCCCGGTGAGCCCGACCTTCGGCGGCAATCCGCTCAACGGAACCTTTCTCCTGTCGACCGCGCAGGCGCAGGGCGCGGGCGCGAAATCCGGCCAGAACTCCCCGGATCTCTCCGGGCTCAACGAAGCGCTGAGCAAATTGGGCGGCTCGAACAGCGTGGCCACGCCCACCATCATCATCAACGGAACCGCTATCCCCGCGAACCCGTGATCGATCGGCTCGATCGCAGGACAACGACAAGAAGACGCGCAGGGGCTCGAGGCGAATGTTCACACTTCTAAAGCGCGTCGCGGTCGCCGCGGCTTTCGCGCCCGCCCTCGCGGGCTGCGTTGCGCTGACCGGATCGGCGCTCGATCCCGCGACCCAGCCGGCCGCCCTCGTGGCCAACACCAAGACCGGAATCATCCTCGAGAGGCTGCCGCCCCCGGTCCAGGCGCTGGATGTGGCGGTCTACAGTTTCCCGGACCTGACCGGACAGAACAAGCCGAACGACAACTTCGCGGAGTTCTCGCGTGCGACGACACAAGGCGGCGCACCGATCCTGACCGACGTGCTGGTGAAGGCCGGCGGCGGCCGCTGGTTCAACGTCGCCGAGCGCAACGAGCTCGCCGCTCTCCTCCAGGAGCGGCAGATCATCCAGAACACCCGCACCGCGGTGGAGGGTGACAAGTCCAAGGGGCTGCCACCGCTGCGCTTCGCCGGCGTCACGCTCCAGGGCGGCATCATCGGCTACGATTCGAACGAGACCACGGGCGGAATCGGCGCGAACTACCTCGGGATCGGCGGCAACGCGCAGTACCGGCAGGACATCGTCACCGTGGCCCTTCGCGCCGTCAGCGTTCAGACCGGCCGCGTCCTCGCCTCGGTGACCACGACGAAGACCATCTACTCGGTGCTGGTGAACGGAACCGCGTTCAAGTTCGCGGCGGTGGACCATCTGCTCCAGGCCGAAGCCGGCTTCACCAAGAATTCGCCCACGACCCTGGCCGTTCGGGAAGGCGTTCAGCTGGCGGTCTACTCGCTTATCTTCGAGGGCGTGAAGAACAAGCTCTGGAAATTCAAGGATGCCGAGGCCGGCGAGGCGTTCTTGCGGGCCCTGGAGGACCAGCGTCGCGCGGTCGATTTCGCCGTGACGGAGCCGGGATCGCCCGAGGCCGTGTCACCGGTCGCCCTCGCGGCGAAGGGGTGACGCCGTCGCCGCGCGGGCTCGCCCGCCGTCAGGCACGATGGATGCGGACCGGATGTCAGCGGGTTACGGGACGGCTCTGCTGGGTTGCGGTGTAGCAGGCCGGGGATTCGGAGTTCTGGCCGTTGCAGGTGACCGGCGCGGAGGGCCCGCGGACATTGGCGCTCTTCGCCTCGCCTTCGGGGATCGGCTGGGCCGGCGATCGCGAGCGCTCGGGAACCTGCTGGATCCGGGCCTCGGACGATTGCTCGATCGACGGGCGCGCGGGCGAGCCACGGTGAGGACGAACCTGCTCTCCTGCGATGACGGTCGTCGACACGCAAACCACCGCGAGCGCCATCCAAGGTCTCAACATGGTCGATCTCTTCCCTGGACGCGGCATTGCTTCTCGAAACCTCGATCACGCGGATCAACTCTCGACAGGGCATCGCGTTTCCTGCGGTCCCGTCAAGCATGAATCTCGGGAAAGCCCGTCCCATCGCGCTTCGGTGCCGTCACCGCACAGGATCCGTCAAACGCTCGGAGCCTTCGCTGTCCTCCCGCCTCCGGCCGGGCATGGTTCTCGGCCCGATCGAGCAGGCGTTTTGATGTCGGACGGATCGGCCATGCGGTTCGCGGCCCGCCTGCGGACCTTCGTCGTGCTTGCCCTGCTTTGCGCGGCTTCGTCCGACCTCGCCCGGGCGGGGCAGAGCCCCGTTCAGGATGGGCCGGGCGGTGAGGCGGTCGCGGTCCAGTTGCGCGAAGGAGCCACCATCCCCCTCGTGCTGAAGGTCCTGAGGAGGCCGGTGCAGGCACCGCAGGCCGACACCGCGCCGCACGATGTGGCGGGGGTCAAACGCATCGCGCGCGAAGCCGCCGCCGCCCACTCCGTGCCGGTCGATTACTTCCTGCGCCTGATCAAGCAGGAAAGCGGTTTCAATCATCGCGCGGTCAGCCGCGCCGGCGCCCAGGGGATCGCGCAGTTCATGCCCGGCACGGCAGCCGTCCGCGGGCTGAAGAATCCCTTCGACCCGGCTGAGGCCCTGCCGAAATCGGCCGCCTTCCTCAGCGACCTCACCCGGCAATTCGGGAATATCGGCCTTGCCGCCGCCGCCTATAACGGCGGCCCGACGCGGGTCGCGAACTGGCTCGCTGGCCGCGGCGGCCTGCCCATGGAAACCCGAAGCTACGTCCTGGCGATCACCGGTCGGACGGCGGAGGAATGGGCACCGCCCGGTGCCAAACTCCTCGGAGGCGACACGCGCTCCGGCATTCTCCGAAAGGAAGCCGCGATGCGCGCCTCAGCCTACAAGGCGAAGAATTGGGAACTCGAGCTCCTCGAATCGTTGACCAACCGAACGACACCCATCCAAACCGGAAAGTCACCTGCAGGATCGAAATTCGCGAATCTGATGTCGTCAGCTCGATCCGGGAAACGCGTCACCCGCGTTTCGACGACGATGGCGGAACGTGCCATGTGCCCGAGTTGCCTGATCCAAGTCAGTTACTGATTTGGCGTGCGCTCCCGTCGAAAAGGTTAGCGGATTTCGAAGGCACCGAAGGAGCAGCTTCGAAAACTCGATCCGCTCCACCACATGCGAGGACCACACACATATCCGGTCCTACGACTTCGTCGAGCATCGTACGCACAGGGGTCGCAAGCACCGAACGCTGAACGTGGTGGCGGCCCCAAGGATCGTGCAGCGCGCTCACCCGCAAGCGCCTGCTCAACCGGATCACTCGCAAGCTCCAGGCGGTAGACGTGATCGACGTGATCTCGGACTTGTTCGGTTTAGATTGGGCACCCCATCAAATCCGCCCGGGCAACGGGCTGGAATTGATCGACAAAGCGGTCCAGGACTCGATCGCAGCGGTCGGCTCGCGGGCAGCCTGCATCAAGTCGGGCCGTCCATGGGAAAGCGGCTATTGCGAAATCTCCAACGCGAAGCTCCGCGACGAACGCCTGAACGGCGAGGTGATCTCCATCCTCAGGGAAGTCAGCGTCGGGATCGAGCATCGGCGGAGGCACGCCGACATCATCCGTCCACGCTCGTCACTCGGCTACCCGACGCCTGCGCTGGAGGCCGCCATCTGGCCGACGGAACCGAGCAGCTCGCCGCCGCTCGCCCACCCCGCCATCGTCACGCGCCCGACAATGCACTAACTTCGAAGCCGGGCCGCCGAATGGGGGCAGGCACGGTCGGATTGCTAAGATGGATAAGATCGTACGTTTCAGGCGAGAGCAGGCACTCAAGTCCGTGCGCCCGAAAGGAAAGTTGGGAGTCGAGCTTGGCCCCCTGAATCGGCCGATCATCTTACGCAGCGATGGTGATGTGCTCTATGCCGATCATCTATCCACGGAACATCTGCAAGCGAAATATGCGGCTCATGATGTGATGCGCCCCGACGCCGATCGCATCGTGGATGTCGATCTTGTGCTGGAGCACCAAGATCTCGCCGAGGCCCTCGGTCAGAGAGGACCGGTGGATTACATCGTCGCCAGCCACGTGATTGAGCATCTGCCTGATCCAATTCGCTGGCTCCAGGGCCTGGCAAGCGCCTTGAAAGCCGACGGCATCTTGTTTCTCGTTGTCCCCGACAAAAGGTTCACCTTCGATTTTCGCCGCACGACCTCGACGACAGGAGACCTGATCGCGCACTACCTCGCTGGCGCGCGCATCGCCAGTCCGGCACAGGTGTTCGAGCACGTTGCACGTACCGTGAATGTCGATCCGAATGCGATTTGGGCCGGGCATGGGCGGGAGCCCGATGATATGTTCGATGGACAACTTGGCAACGCCTTAAACGTTGCGAAAGATGTTTCGATAAACAACAGCTATCACGATGTTCACTGCACGGTATATACTCCTTACATCTTCATAAAAATATTTCAAGAGTTGATATCTATGGGATTGGTAGAATTTAATATTATCAATATACTGCCAACGATGAAAAAATCACATGAATTTTATGTAACGATGCAAAAAACTGGAGCCGGGTCTCAGCCGGCAATGCCATCTGATCTTGACATGGCTCTCCATCATGAATTGCCAACGCCAAAATCGATGGCCGCCAAGCTTCGGCAGCGGTTCATGTCTCGTTTTGCAGCCACGCTCCCGCGATGATCGACGGAAGCTTCGCACAAATCATCGGGTGCGTGGAGGATCGACGTCTTGTCAGAAGGCCGGCCTTCCGAATTCGGCACCGCTGCCTTCGCGGTCGAGGTTCAGCGCCTGGATCGAGCGTGGAAAGCGAAGGCGGCCGTCCGCCACGCGCTCGGCCACCTCATCCACGAATATCGCACGACTCCGGAGTTCCTGCGGCTCAAACCGTCCTCGCCAGCATCAAACCCTTGGCCATTCGAATCTGGCGATGAGCTGATGGGTCCACGACCGAGACCAACGTGGCGCTACGCGTCGAGAAGACCCGCAAGGCGACAGGGGAGGGGCATCGGAACCAGCTCTGGTCGGTGGCGGAGCGCGAGGCAGGGCTGGCCGCGGCGCCTATCCAGCGGAAGGCACCGCTGGCTTTCACGCGGCACCTTGGGGGCCGTCTTGGAGACGTGCGTGCGATGCCGGCCGCCGCTTATCAGGACGGCATGATCGCCCTTGGGACGGGGAAGGGGGATGCCGAGGTCTGCGTGCCGTGCCCGGCACCGCTGGCCACAATCCTCGAACAAGCGCCCGCCGAGCCGAACGCATCTGCTCGTCACGCCCGGAAGGCACGCCGTGGACCGATGGCGGGTGGAACACGTCCTGGCGCAAGCTGCGCGCCCGGCCGGGAGAGGCAGGACAAGTGCGCCCGGGGCTGACGGCGCACGGCCTACGCCACAGCGTCGCGACCGACCTGCGCGGGCTCGGAAAAACGGATCGGGAGATCGCCGATATCTTGGGCCAACGCACGGCCCACGCGACGCCGACGTACCACCGGAGCACCGACATGAAACGGTCGAACGCACGCGTGATCGGCGATCTGCAGGGGGAAGACCGTTCCGAAGAAAAGTCAAACCTGCCGCCGTAGGCGCTCGTCGTTGAAGCTAAGTCGTTGAAAATTCATTGGCTGGGGGACCTGGATTCGAACCAGGACCAGAGGAGTCAGAGTCCACCGTTCTACCGTTAAACTATCCCCCACCGAAGGGACGGGTACCGCTCGCGATCCGGGCACGGCTGGAAGCCGGCGACCGCTCGGAAGGGGTCCGTCGTTCGGGAGCGCTTCCGTTAAGGGGAAAGCGCGGATCGGTCAACAGGCTTTGCCCGCGCCGGCGCATTTCCGGGCCGGCCCGGCGCTTCCGGAACGCTTGGGCGCATCGGCCGGAGCATGGTCCCCGCGCAGGCCGCGACGGACGCCGCCTGGCCGACCCTCGCCGCGGCGGCCCGAGGTTCGCGCCGTAAAACCCACAACCCTTTGGATTTGTAGGCCGGGCCTCGCGTCCTGCGTTGCGTTCGCGTGCACGTTCGACAATATTCCAACGCTCGGGCAGGGGCCCGAGACTTCGGGCCGCAGAACCCGCGACGGTGCCTCAAGGCACCGCGACACAAAAAACGCCCGGATCGGGACACGGAGGAAACAGCCATGACACTGACGACGCGCGCGTTCGTCGGCGCCCTGCTCGGCGCGACGGCACTGGCCACGCTCGGCGCCCTGCCGTCCCAGGCCGCGGACCCGATCAAGATCGGCGTCACCGGCCCCTATACCGGCGGCTCCTCCGCCATGGGGGTGTCGATGCGCGACGGCGCACGGCTGGCGGCCGCCGAGATCAACAAGGCCGGCGGCGTGCTCGGGCGTCAGATCCAGCTCGTCGAGCGCGACGACGAGGCCAAGAACGAGGTCGGCGCCCAGGTGGCGCAGGAGCTCATTAGCAAGGAGAAGGTTGTCGCGACGCTGGGCTTCATCAACACCGGCGTGGCATTGGCCGCGCAGCGCTTCTACCAGGAAGCCGAGATCCCGGTGTTCAACAACGTCGCCACCGGCACCGTCATCACCAACCAGTTCAAGGCGCCGGACTACGACAGCAACTACGTCTTCCGGAACTCGGCCTACGACGTGCTGCAGGCCGGCATGATGGTCGACGAGGCCGTCGCGCAGGGCCACAAGAAGATCGCCATCCTCGCCGACTCGACCAATTACGGCCAGCTCGGCCGCGAGGACATCGAGAAGTACCTCGGCACCAAGGGCGTGAAGCCGGTGGTGGTCGAGAAGTTCAACATCAAGGACGTCGACATGACGGCCCAGCTGCTGAAGGCCCAGCAGGCCGGCGCCGACGTGATCCTGGCCTACGGCATCGGGCCGGAGCTGGCGCAGATCGCCAACGGCATGGCCAAGCTCGGCTGGAAGGTGCCGATGATCACCTCGTGGCCGGCCTCGATGCAGAGCTTCATCGACATCGCTGGCGCCAACGGCAACGGCGTGGTGATGCCGCAGACCTTCATCGAGGACAAGACGCTGCCGAAGCGCAAGGCCTTCCTGGAGGACTACTACAAGACCTACGGCGTGACCAAGATCCCGACCCCGGTCGCCGGCGCGCAGGGCTACGACTCGGTGTTCCTGATCGCCGCCGCGATCAAGCAGGCCGGCTCGACCGACGGGCCGAAGATCCGCGAGGCGCTCGAGAACCTCAAGGAGAAGGTCGAGGGCGTGGTGACGACCTACGACAAGCCCTTCACCGCCGCCGACCACAACGCGATCTCGCGCAACATGGTCGTGTTCGGGAAGGTGCAGGACGGCAAGATCGTCTACGCCAAGGACACGGACGCCAAGAACGCCGGCGTGGTGCGCGTCAAGGAAAAGACCTCCAACTGACGATTTTCGTCGGTCGGGCGGGATGATCCACCGCCGCCGGAACGCTTATCGAGCGTCCGGCGGCGCGCGAGGTCCCGCAACCGCCCGCGTGCCGGGGCGGCACGGCCGGCCCGACGCCGTCCGGTCGCCCGTCGCGCGGCCCGATCCCGAGCGGGACGGGAGCCCGCGCCTCGACGGATCGAGTCGGGACCGGACGTCATGAACGACCAAACCCTCACGCACGGGCGCCGGTGACACGATGACCATCTTCCTGCAGCTCGTCGCGTCCGGCGTCGCGGTCGGCATGATCTACGCCGCCATCGCCTTCGGCTACCAGCTCACCTTCGCCACCTCGAAGACGCTGAACTTCGGGCAGGGCGAGGCGCTGGCGCTGGGCGCCCTGTTCGGCCTGACGCTGGCGCCGTTCACCGGCTACTGGCTGATGATCCCGCTGGTGCTGGTCTTCGGCTTCGCGCTGGGCGCCGTGGTCGAGCGCCTCGGCGTGCGCCCGGCGGTGAAGATCAAGTCCGAGTACGGGTGGATCATGGCCACCATCGCGCTCGGGATCATCTTTCGCAATCTCGCCGAGAACATCTGGGGCCACGACGACCTCAAGTTCCCGTCGCCGCTGCCCGAGGAGGCGCTGCAGCTCGGCGGCATCCGCATGCTGCCGATGGAGCTGCTGATCATCGCCGGGGCGTTGCTGATGATGCTCGCGGTCGAGATCTTCAATCGCAAGTCGATCTGGGGCAAGGCGGTGATCGCCACCTCGAACGACATCGATGCCGCCGGCCTGATGGGCATCAACACCAAGCGCGTCATCACCCTGTCCTACTCGATCAGCGCGATGACGGCGGCGTTCGCCGGCGTGCTCGTCGCCCCGGTCACGCTGACGGGCGCCACGATGGGCGCGGTGCTGGCGCTGAAGGCCTTCGCGGTGGCGATCATCGGCGGCCTCGAATCCGGCCTCGGCGTCATCGTCGGCGGGCTGATCCTCGGCATCGCCGAGACGCTGACCGGCTTCTACATCTCCACCGGCTACAAGGACGTGCCGGGCCTGATCCTGCTCCTCGTCGTGCTGTCGATCCGCCCCGTGGGGCTGTTCGGCAAGGCCGTGATCAAGAAAGTCTGAGCCGATGGCGCACTCCACCTTCGCGCCGGCCGCCGCCCCGGCGCCCTCGGCCTCCGCCGGTCTCGGCCGGCATATCGGC
The DNA here is from genome assembly GCF_022829485.1 of Methylobacterium sp. J-059. Taxonomy (NCBI): domain Bacteria; kingdom Pseudomonadati; phylum Pseudomonadota; class Alphaproteobacteria; order Hyphomicrobiales; family Methylobacteriaceae; genus Methylobacterium; species Methylobacterium sp. J-059. Next base: position 27,216 of record NZ_JAKSYA010000055.1, on the reverse strand, counting down.
GCGGCGGGCGCATTGCTGCTCGTGGTGTTCCTCGCCGCCTTCCCGCACGTGGTCACCAGCAGCTACTACATCCACCTCCTCCTGGTGATCGCGATCTACGCGATCCTGATCCTCGGGCTCGACATCGTCGTCGGCTATACCGGCCAGGTCAGCCTCGGCCATGCCGGGCTGTTCGGCGTCGGCGCCTACGCGGCGGCCGTGCTGTTCCTGCACTTCAAGCTCGGGATCTGGTGGGGCCTGCTCGCCGGGATCGGCGTCACCTCCGCCTTCGGCCTGCTGCTCGCGGTGCCGGCGCTGCGGGTCACCGGCCCGTACCTCGCGATGGTGACGCTGGCCTTCGGCACCATCGTGCAGATCTTCATCAACGAGCTGACGCCGATCACCAACGGGCCGCTCGGCATCACCCTGCCGCCGGCCCGCGTCATCGACTTCGCGACGCTCGGGATCACGCCGCCCTGGGGCGCGGCGGGGCGCAAGCTCGAGTTCTACTACCTCGTCTGCGCCTGCCTCCTGCTGACGATCGTGGTGGTGAACCGCATCGTGCGCTCGCCGTTCGGGCGCGCCTTCGAGGCGCTGCGCGACTCGCCGATCGCCTGCGACTGCATGGGCGTCAGCGTCTACCGCTACAAGGTCTACGCCTTCGTGGTCTCGGCGGCGCTCGCGGGGCTCGCGGGCGCGCTGTTCGCCTGGTCGGAGCGCTACGTCGCCCCGAATTCCTACGGCTTCGAACTCACCGTGCTGTTCCTGCTCGCGGTGACGATGGGCGGCCGGAAGTCGCGGGCCGGCCCGCTGATCGGCTCGGCGATCATCGTGATGATGCCCAACATCCTGGCCGACATCGACCTCGTGCGGATCATGGCCGGCCTCATCGCCGCCGTGGCGCTCGTCGTCGGCATCCAGGCCTTCCTGCGCCGGCGCGAGAACCGCTTCGCGATCCTCGTGCCGGTGGTGCTCTGCATCCTGTTCCTGCCCGCGACGCTGGCGCTGCAATCGGTCACCGACTTCCGGCTCAGCGTGTTCGGCCTGCTGATCCTGTTCGTGGTCTACTACCTGCCCGACGGCATCGTCGGCTTCCTGCGCGAGAAGATCCCGGCGCTCCGCCCGGCCCACACGGCGGAGGGCAAGGCGCTCTCGGCCGACGGCGACGCGCTGATCGCGCAGCGCGGCAAGGCCGCCGGCACCGAGCCGCTGCTGCAGGTCGAGCAGGCGCTGATGCAGTTCGGCGGCCTGAAGGCGCTGGCCGGCGTCGACCTGTCGGTGAGGCCGGGCACGATCCACGGGCTCATCGGCCCGAACGGCTCGGGCAAGAGCACGATGATGAACGTGCTCACCGGCATCTACAAACCCACCGCCGGCGCGGTGACGCTGGCCGCCGCCGGCAGCGCGCCGAAGCGCCTCGACGGGCGCACGCCCTCCGAGATCGCGCTCGCCGGCGTCGCCCGCACCTTCCAGAACGTGCAGCTCTTCCGCGAGATGACGGCCCTGGAGAACGTGCTCGTCGGCCTGCACCACGCCTTCCACGGCACCATCGTCGACGCGATCCTCGGCACGCCGCGGCGCCGCCGCGAGGAGCGCGAGGCCCGCGCCCGGGCGATGGCGATCCTCGACTTCATGGGCCTGTCGAGCCTCGCCCAGGTGGAGGCCCGCAACCTGCCCTACGGCAAGCAGCGCCTCCTGGAGATCGGCCGCGCGCTGGCGCTCGACCCCGTGCTGCTGCTGCTGGACGAGCCGGCCGCCGGCCTGACCGCGCCCGACATCGCGGACCTGACCGCGATCATCCGCAAGATCCGCGACGCGGGCATCACCGTGATCCTGATCGAGCACCACATGGACGTGGTGATGGGGCTGTGCGACCGGGTCAGCGTGCTCGATTTCGGGCACAAGATCGCCGAGGGCGGGGCCCGCGAGGTGCAGGCCGACCCGAAGGTGATCGAGGCCTATCTCGGCGCCCCCGACGACATGGGCGGCTCGGCCGCTCCGGAGCCAGCCCATGCTTGAGGTCGCCAACCTGTCGGCCGGGTACGGCCAGATCGAGGTCCTGCACGGGCTCTCGTTCCAGGTGCCGAAGGGCAAGGTCGTGACGCTGATCGGCTCCAACGGGGCCGGCAAGACCACGACGATGCGGGCCCTCTCGGGGATGATCCAGCCGCGCGCCGGCTCGATCCGGCTCGCCGGGCGTGAGATCTCGGGGCTCGACAGCCACGACGTGGCCCGCGCCGGCCTCGCCCACTCGCCGGAGGGGCGGCGGGTGTTCCCGACCCTGTCGGTGGAGGACAACCTGACGCTCGGCGCCTTCCCGCGGCTGACCGGCTCGCGCCCCAAGGGCGACGTTTCCGCCGACCGCGAGCGCGCCTACGCGCTGTTCCCGCGCCTCAAGGAGCGCCGGCTGCAGCTCGCCGGCACGCTCTCGGGCGGCGAGCAGCAGATGCTCGCCATGGGCCGCGCCCTGATGCTGCGCCCCGACATCCTGCTGCTGGACGAGCCGTCGATGGGGCTGGCGCCGAAGCTCGTCGAGGAGGTGTTCCGCATCATCCGCCAGCTCAAGGAGGAGCAGGTGACGATGCTGCTCGTCGAGCAGTTCGCCATGGCGGCGCTCGGGGTGGCCGACTACGCCTACGTCCTCGAGAACGGCCGCATCCGCTTCCAGGGGCCGGCGGCCCGGCTCAAGAGCGATCCGGCGGTGCGCGCGGCCTATCTCGGCGGCGACCACTGACCGCGGGTCTTCGCGGCGCCGCTTGGCAATCCGGGGCGCGAGCCCCTACCTGACGCCGAGCGATACCCGGAGACACCCTTGGCACACGACGATTCAGGCCCGGCCCAGATGCACGCCACCACCATCCTGATGGTGCGCAAGGGGGGCCGCGTCGTCATCGGCGGCGACGGCCAGGTCAGCCTCGGCCAGACCATCGTCAAGGGCAATGCCCGGAAGGTCCGGAAGCTCGCCAAGGGCGCGGTGATCGGCGGGTTCGCCGGCGCGACGGCCGACGCCTTCACCCTGTTCGAGCGCCTGGAGGCCAAGCTCGAGCAGTATCCCGGGCAGCTCACCCGCGCCTGCGTCGAGCTGACCAAGGACTGGCGCACCGACCGCTATCTCCGCCGCCTGGAGGCGATGATGCTGGTGGCCGACAAGGACGTCAGCCTGCTGCTGTCGGGCGCGGGCGACGTGCTCGAGCCGGAGGGCGGGGTGATGGCGATCGGCTCCGGCGGCAACTACGCGCTGTCGGCCGCGCGCGCCCTGGAGGACACCGACCTCGACGCCGAGGCGATCGTGCGCAAGGCCATGCGGATCGCCGCCGAGATCTGCGTCTACACCAACGAGAGCCTCGTCCTCGAGGCTCTCGACGCGGGCTAGGTCCGGCCCTCACCGGCTCCGTCCCGACGGCCCTGGGGCCGCCGGGAGGCTGCGCGGCTGCTACTTGTCGAAGCTGTAATCGAGGTCGATGCCGTCCTTGCCGTCGTCGCTGGCCTTGAAGGTCATCTTCATGCGCGTCTCGGTCGTGCCCGTGTCCTGGGTCTCGTCCCAGACCGAGGTGTAGCGGCAGGTCATCCGCTTGGCCTTGCGATCCTCGAAGACCGTCTCGGGCTCGACCAGCGCCTTGAGCCGGCGCTTGCCGTCCTTGAAGTCGGGGGCGCCGTTGACCGAGACCATCAGATCCGTGCGCACCGCGTCCTGCTCGCAGAGCCCACCCGCAGGCGAGGGCGGAGCCGCCGCGACGACCGGGGCGGGAGCGGGCGTCGACGGCGCGGGCGCGGCGGCCGTCGGAGCCGAGGGGACGGGCGCGGCGGCGGGGGCCGCTGCGGCCGTGGCCGGGGCCGCCGCCACCGTGAACGGCCGCTCGATCTGGGTCGTGCGGTCGCTGAACTTGTCGCGCAGCGTGAAGGCGAGGACGTACTCGCCCGGGTCGACGCCGGTGATGCCCAGGGTGACGTGGAAGGAGAACTTCGGGGAGCCGTCCAGCAGAACGTCCTTCCCGGCGGTGAACTCCCGGTCGATCACGGCCTTCTGGCCCGCGAGGATCGCGCCGCCCCTGGTCTGCAGCGCGTAGTCGACGACCAAGCCGAACCGCACGTCGCCGCCGGCGACCGGCACCAGCGTCTCGCCGATCGGCTCCATGTAGGTGATGACCTTCTCGCTCGGCAGGAAGGGGCTCGCGGCGCGCGGGTCGGCGTCGCCGAAGCCGTCCGAGGGCCGCGTGACGAACAGCACGCGCCGGACCCCGAGCGTCTGGGTGGCGGCCGGCGCTGCGGCAGGGGGTGCTTGAGCGGGGGCTTGAGCGGACGCTTGGGGCGCCGCCGCGGCGCCCCCCGGCGGCGGCTTGACCGCCTCGGGCGCGGTGGCTTCCGTCTTGCCCGTCCCGGCCTTGCCGGACGGGACGGCGGCACCGGACCAGAACCCGCCGCCTCCGCCGCCGGCCGGGACCGTCACGCTCTTCATGATCGCGTCCAGGGCGGTCCCGTTGGTCTGGCGGTCGTCCTCGGAGCCCCACACGGTCAGCAGGACCACCCGGTTCCGGCTCGCGTCGAGGGTGACGAAGTCGATGATCGCCTTGCCGTTCTTGTCCGTCGCTTGGTAGCGCTGCACCTGGCCCGGGGTGCCGTTGAAGTCGATGGTCTGCTCGGTCGGCTTGCCGACGAGCTTGACCTTGTTCTTGGTCAGGTAGGCCTTGCTGTCCTTGATCAGCGCGTCGAGGCGCGCCTTGCTGTCGGTGGCGATGTTGACCACGATGTCGCCGTCGGCCGAGACGGAGGCGATCTCGGTCTCGTAGACGCTGGTGTCCCAGTCGTCCGGCATCGTCGCGGTGACGGCGGGTTCCTTCGCCGGCAGGACGATATCCTTGGCGCAAGCCGGCGCGGCCAGCCCGGCGAGCAGGGCGGCCCCCACGATCCATCGCTTCATCTGACGTCCCCCGGACCGGGCTCGATCATCGATCCCGGCCGGGTCCACTCATCCGGGCTGACGAAGGAACGGTCAAGGTTATGCCCGCCGGGTCCGCGGGTTTATGCTGTCGTTCTCGCAGCTTCGACCGCAGGGTGGCGAAGCATCGAGGATGTCGGCCTCGCGCCCCGAGGCCGTGCAGGGGTGAGCGGGTTGCAAGCTTAACGGGTCCTTGACAACCTCTGGGTAGGTTCGACCACGCAAGCACGGGGCGTGGACGCGATGACGATCGGCGGCAAACTCATCGGACTGGTCGGCGCCTCCAGCCTCGTGACCCTCGTGGTCGCGGGCGTCGGGCTCGACACCCTGCGGACCTTCAACGCGTCGGTCGGGGCCGCGCGGAACGCCACCGAGAACGCGCTGTTCGCGGCCGAGCTCACCCGGCTCACCACCGACACCGCACTCGAATCCCGCGGCATCTACGCCGCCGCCAGCACGCAGGCCGCGCGGACCTACGCCGGCGGCATCGTCCGCGATCTCTCGGCGATCGATGCGCTGCTGACCGAGTGGCTCCCGGCGGTGCCGGCGGAGGACCGGGCGCTGTTCGACCGCGTGGCGAAGGACGCCGCGGATTTCCGACGGCACCGCACCGAGACGGCCCGTCTCGGCACCGAGGTCTCGCCGAAGGCCGCCGCCGAGCAGGGCTTCACCGAGGAGAACCGCAACAACCGCATCGCCTTCCAGGCCGGGATCGAGGCCCTCGTGATGCGCAACCGCGACCGCATCGAGAGCCTGAACGCCGGTGCCGACGCGCTCTACACGGGGCGCCTGCGCCTGCTCCTGGCGCTGGCCTTCGGTGGCGCCCTCGGCGGCCTGCTCATCGGCGGGCTGTTCGGCCATCGCATGATCGCGAGGCCGCTGCGGGCCGTGTCGACCGCGATCCGCCGCCTCGCGGAGGGCGACCGCGACCTGCCGATGGTGAAGCCCTCGCGCGACGAGATCGGCGCGATCTGGGCGAGCATGCGCACCTTCGCCGACGCGATGGGCGAGGCGGACGCCCTGCGCCGCAGCCAGGCCCAGGCCGGCCTGGAAGCCGGCGCCGTCAAGCGCGCCGAGATGGACACCCTCGCCGACCGATTCCAGGGCAGCGTCGGCGGCCTCGTCGGCCACCTGGCCGCGTCCGCCGGGACGATGGAGGAGACGGCCCGCGCGATGGCGCGCAACGCCGAGCGCACCAGCCTGCAGTCGCAGGCCGTCATGGACGCCGCCGGCGCGGCCTCGATGAACGTCCAGGCCGTGGCGGCCGCCACCGAGGAGCTGGCCGCGACCGCCAACGAGATCGGCGCGCAGGTCTCGCAGACCTCGGTCGCCGCCGCCGGCGCCGTCGAGAACGCGCGACGCACCGAGCAGTCCGTGCAGCGGCTCGCCCGCAGTGCCGCCAGCATCGGCGAGGTCGTCTCGCTGATCTCGGGCATCGCCGGCCAGACCAACCTGCTGGCGCTCAACGCCACGATCGAGGCGGCGCGGGCCGGCGAGGCGGGACGCGGCTTCGCGGTGGTGGCCGCCGAGGTGAAGAGCCTCGCCGGCCAGACCGCGCTGGCGACCGACCGGATCACCGCCGAGATCGCCACGATCCGCGAGGCCACCGCCGACGCGGTGGCGGCGATCGAGGAGATCGGCGGCACCATCGGCTCGGTCCACGAGATCGCGATGGGCGTCTCCGCGGCGGTGGAGGAACAGCAGCTCGCCACCCAGGAGATCGCCCGCAGCGTGAGCGACGCCGCCGAGGGCACCCGGGCGGTGAGCGAGACCATGGCCGAGGTCCAGGCCGCCGCCCTGCAGGCGGGCGCCGCCGCGGCGCAGGTGCTGGCCGCGGCCGGCGAGCTCGCGCGCCGCTCCGAGGGCCTCGGCGGCGAGGTCGCCGGCTTCGTCGGCGAGATCCGCGCCGCCTGACGCCGGCCGGGGGATCGCACGCCGGATCGGCCGCGCGCTCGGCGGCGCGTTCGACCCTGGTAAGCGTCCCGCTTCGCGCTTAGATCGGGGCGATGCGACGTCCCTCCCCGTGCCCGCCGGCCCTCCGGTGATCGACCCCGCGCTCCTGTCGCGCGCGGTCGCCCGCGGCATCCTCACCGCCGCGCAGGTGGAGGCCCTGGACCGGCTGGCCCGCGAGGAGGCGGTGCCGGTGCCCGAGCGGGTGGACGACGACGAGCGCCTGCGCTTCATCACCGGCTTCGCCGACATCTTCGTCACCCTCGGCATCGCCCTGTTCCTGGGCGCGGCCTGGCTCCTGGCCGGCGACACCCTCGGCGAGACGGGCAGCCGGGTGCTCGTCGCGGCCCTGGCCTGGGCGCTCGCGGAGTTCTTCACCCGCCGCCGCAGGATGGCGCTGCCGAGCATCGCCCTGCTGGCGATCTTCGCGGTCGAGTCCTTCCTGGCGCTCGCGTCGATGGCCGGCCTCGCGATCGGCTGGGGCAGCGCCCTGCCGGGACCGAGCGGATCGGGCGCGCCGGCACCGCTTCCCTATGCCGGGGCGGCGCTCGCGACCCTGGCGCTCTGCGCCCTGCATTACCGGCGCTTTGCCGTGCCGATCACCATCGCGGCGGGCGCAGCCGCGCTCGCCGGCACGCTGCTCGCGCTGGCCTTCGCCCTCGTCCCGACCCTCGATGCCGACGCCTTCAGCGCGCTGCTGGTCACGGCGGGCCTCGCCGTCTTCGCGCTGGCGATGCGTTTCGACCTCGGCGATCGCCAGCGCCAGACCCGGCGCACGGACATCGCGTTCTGGCTGCACCTGCTCGCCGCCCCGCTGATCGTGCATCCGATGCTCGCCACGGTCCTCCGGAACGCCGAGGCACCGTCGACGGTCTCGGCGATCCTGGTGCTCGGCGTGGTGCTGCTGCTGGCGCTGGTGGCGCTGGTCACCGACCGGCGCGCCATCCTCGTGGCCGGCCTGACCTATGCCGGGATCGCGTTCGGAACCCTGATCCGCGACGCCGGCTTCAGCAACCGGGCCGCCCCCTTGAGCTTCCTGGCGCTCGGCGCCTTCGTCCTGCTGCTCAGCGCCGGCTGGCACGCGATGCGGGGCGTCGTCCTGCGCGGCCTGCCCGCGCGCCTGGCAGACCGGCTGCCGCACCCGATCGGAGCGCGATGACCACGTTTTCCCCCCGCGAGATCGTCTCGGAACTCGACCGCTTCATCGTCGGCCAGCACGACGCCAAGCGTGCCGTCGCCATTGCGCTGCGCAACCGCTGGCGCCGGCAGCAGCTCACCGGGCCGCTGCGCGAGGAGGTCGCGCCGAAGAACATCCTGATGATCGGCCCGACCGGCTGCGGCAAGACCGAGATCGCCCGCCGGCTCGCGCGGCTCGCCGGCGCGCCGTTCCTCAAGATTGAGGCGACCAAGTTCACCGAGGTCGGCTATGTCGGCCGCGACGTCGAGCAGATCGTGCGCGACCTCGTCGAGGTGGCGATCGGGCTCGTGCGCGAGGAGAAGCGCAAGGCGGTCAAGGCCAAGGCGGAGGCGGCGGCCGAGAACCGCATCCTCGACGCCCTGGTCGGCCCGACCGCGAGCCAGCCGACGCGCGACAGCTTCCGCAAGAAGCTGCGCGACAGCCAGCTCGATGACAAGGAGGTCGAGATCGAGCTCGCCGGCAATCCGTCCTCCGGCCTGCCGATGTTCGAAATCCCCGGGATGCCGGGCGCCTCCATGGGCGCGGTCAACCTCGGCGACATGTTCGGCAAGGCGTTCGGCGCCGCCAAGGGCAAGCCGCGCCGGATGAGCGTGCGCGACGCCTACGCGCCCCTGCTCGCCGAGGAATCCGACAAGCTCGTCGACGACGACGCGCTGATCCGCGAGGCGATCCGCGAGGTCGAGGACAACGGCATCGTCTTCCTCGACGAGATCGACAAGATCTGCGCCCGCGAGGGGCGGTCCTCGGCCGACGTCTCCCGCGAGGGCGTGCAGCGCGACCTGCTGCCGCTGATCGAGGGCACGACGGTGACGACGAAGCACGGGCCGGTGAAGACCGACCACGTGCTGTTCATCGCCTCGGGCGCCTTCCACGTCTCGAAGCCCGCCGACCTGCTGCCGGAGCTGCAGGGACGCCTGCCGATCCGCGTCGAGCTGCAGCCGCTCACCGTCGAGGACTTCAAGCAGATCCTGACCTCCACCGAGGCGAGCCTGCTCAAGCAGACGGTGGCGCTGATGCAGACGGAAGGCGTGACGCTGGCCTTCTCGGACGACGCGGTGGACGCGCTGGCCCGCGTCGCGGTGGAGGTGAACGGCTCGGTCGAGAACATCGGCGCGCGGCGCCTCTCGACCGTGCTCGAGCGCGTCATCGACGAGGTCTCGTTCACCGCCACCGACCGCTCGGGCGAGACGGTGGCGATCGACGCGGCCTATGTCCGCGACCGGGTCGAGAGCCTGGCGGCCAACGCCGACCTCAGCCGGTTCATCCTGTAGCGCCGTGCGCGGCCTCGAACGGCCGGGCGCGTCGGCGACGCTCCTGCCCGTCGTCGCGCTCGTCGCCGGCATGGTCTCGCTCCAGAGCGGAGCGGCCCTGGCCAAGAGCCTGTTCCCGATCGTCGGCGCGGCCGGCGTGTCGAGCCTGCGCGTCGGCTTCTCGGGCCTGATCCTGCTCGCGGTGTGGCGGCCGTGGCGGCGGAGCCTGAGCTTGCGCGAGGCCGGGATCATCGCGCTCTACGGCGCCGCGCTCGGGATGATGAATCTCACCTTCTACCTGGCACTCCGCACGATCCCGCTCGGGCCCGCGGTGGCGATCGAGTTCCTCGGGCCGCTCGCGGTCGCGCTCTCGGCCTCGCGCCGAACCGCCGACTTCGCCTGGATCGGCCTCGCGGTGCTCGGGCTCGGGTTGCTGCTGCCGATGCGCGAGGCCTGCGGCCTGGACCCGGCGGGTGTGGCCTACGCCCTCGTCGCGGCTTTGGCCTGGGCGCTCTACATCGTGTTCGGGCAGCGCGCGGGCCGGGTCGACGGCGGGCAGGCGGTGTCGCTCGGCATGCTCGCGGCGGCCATCGTGGTGGCGCCGTTCGGCTTGGCGAGCTCCGGCGCGGCCCTGCTCGATCCCGAGACGCTGGCGCTCGGCTTCGGGATCGCCGTGCTGTCGAGCGCGCTGCCGTACTCGCTGGAGATGGTGGCCCTGCGCCGGCTGACGCGGCAGGCCTTCGGGGTGATGATGAGCCTGGAGCCGGCGATCGCGGCGCTCGCGGCGTTGATCCTGCTCGGCGAGCGCCTGTCCCTGCTGCAATGGCTGGCGATCGGCTGCGTCATCGCGGCCTCCGCCGGCATCACCGCCGGTGGCCGGAAGGCGAGCGCGACGGAGCGGACCGCCTGACGGACGATCGAGAGGGCGTCTCCACCGTGACCGACGCGGGTGGTTCGTCCGCGGTCAGCCTTCCCACACCTGCCCCGGCCGCAGCGCGAGGAAGCGCGCGCGCGGCTGCCCGGCCTGGTCCATCGCCGCGTCCAACGCCTCGGCCGGCTGCGCGATGCCCTCGTCGGTGAGCCGGAAGGTGCCCCAATGATGGCCGAGCGCCTGGGTCGCCCCGAGCAGGTCGAGGGCGGCGACCGCGTCGGCCGGGTTCATGTGCTGCGCCTGCATGAACCAGCGCGGCTCGTAGGCGCCGATCGGCAGGGTCGCCAGCCGCGGCGGCCCGAAGCGGGCACGCACGTCCCGGAAGATCGCGCCGTCGCCGAAGCCGGTATCGCCGACATGGTAGTGGACGCCCCAGGGCGTGGTCAGCACGAAGGCGCACCACAGGGCCATGCGCCGGTCGTTCAGCCCGCGGGCCGACCAGTGGTAGGCCGGCGTCAGGTGGACGGCCACCCCGTCGCCGAGATCGACCGAGCCGCCCCAGTCGGCGGTCTCGACATGCATCGTGTCGTCGTAGCCGCGCAGGATCGTGTCGTTGCCGAGCGGCGCGACGACCAGCGGCTGGTGCGCCTGCCAGATCCGCGCGAGGCTCGGCCCGTCGAGATGGTCGTAGTGGTTGTGGGTGATCAGCACGGCGTCGATCGGCGGTAGGTCGGCCATGGCGATGCCGGGGGGGTTGACCCGCTTCGGGCCCGCGAAGCGCGTCGGGCTCGCGCGCGTGGCGAAGACCGGGTCGATCAGGATGTTGCGGCCGGCGACCTGCACCAGGTAGCTGGCATGCCCGATCAGCACGATGCGCAGGCCCGTGACGCGCTCCGGCGGACGGTCGGCCGGGAAGGGGCTCGGATAGGCCTTGGGCCACGCCGTTCCGCCGCGCTCGGCCTTCCAGCGGAGGATGTCGGCCAGGGCCTTGTCGGCGACCTGGCCGGGCGCGAAGAACCGCACCCCGTCGAAGTGGTCGCTCTCCGGCCCGCGGTAGTACGGGTTGCGCCCGCGCCTGTGCACGGCGTAGCCGACGCCGCCCAGGGTCATCACCGTGGCCGCGCTCGCGGCCGTGAGCAGGCTTCGCCGTTTCATGCCGTGATCACATGGCCGGCGCCGCCCCGGAATCAAGCGGATGCCGATGCCGGCCCGTCCGTCATCGAAAACTTGCGCGAACTTCGACTTGTGAACAGACGGCGGCCTCGCGCTGCGCTATGGCCTTGTTGCACCTGGGAAACGAACCGCCCCGCCATGGCCGTCACCGCCGCCACGTCCTTCGGCAGGAACCTCCTGCTGCGCGCCCTCCAGCCCGCCGACCGGGCGCTGATCGCGCCCTACGCCGAGCCGGCCGAGTTCGCGCGCGGCGACATCGTGTTCGAATCGGGCGATCCGGTCTCGCACGTCACCTTCCCGTGCGACCACACCGTGGTCACCCTGGCGATCACCATGCTCGACGGCCGCATGACCGAGACCGCGACGGTCGGCTGGGAGGGCGCGGTCGGCGGCGTGGTCAGCCAGGGCTACCTGCCGGCCTTCAGCCGCGCCGTGGTCCAGATCGGCGGCCCGGGGCTGCGCGTGGAGGCGGGGCGCCTTCAGGCGGCCAAGCACGCGTCGAGCACGCTGCGCAACCTGTTCACGCGCTACTCCGACTGCCTGATCGCCCAGCTCCTGCAATCGGTGGCCTGCAACGCCCTGCACCCGATCGAGCAGCGCGCCGCCAAGTGGCTGCTGACCCTGCACGACCGGCTCTCGACCGACGTGCTGCCGATCACCCAGGACGTGCTCGCCGAGATGCTCGGCGTCCGCCGCACCTACCTGTCCGGCGTCCTGCGCGGCCTGCACGACCGCGGGATGATCGCGGTGTCGCGCGGCCGCATCGCCATCCGCGACCGGGCGGCCCTGGAGCGGGCGGCCTGCGAGTGCCACGACCGGGTGCGCCGTCATTTCGAGGAGGTGCTGGGCGCGGTCTATCGCGACGACGGCACGCTGGTGGCCGTCGACCCGGCCGCGGCCGGCGGGTCTGCGGCCGGCCAGCCCTCGCAGGGAAGGGCGGCCTGAGCGCCATGACCGCCGCACCGACGCCGGACGACCCGCTGGACGACGCGCGTCTCGCCGCCCTCGACACCTACGACATCCTCGACACGCCCGCCGAGGCCGGCTTCGAGGACATCGTCCTGCTGGCCTCGCAGGCCTGCGAGACCCCGACCGCGCTCGTCAGCTTCGTCGCCAAGGACCGGCAATGGTTCAAGGCCCGCATCGGCTTCGACCCGTGCGAGACGCCGCTGTCGCAATCGGTCTGCGCGCACGCGCTGGGCCGGGACGGCATCCTGGTCATCCCCGACCTGACCCGCGATCCGCGGACCCGCGACAACGCCCTGGTCACGGGCGATCCGCAGATCCGGTTCTATGCCGGCGCGCCACTGCACACGCAGGAGGGTTTCGCCCTCGGCACGCTCTGCGTCATCGACTCCGTCCCGCGCCCCGAAGGGCTGACCGACCGGCAGATGGCGACGCTCGGCGCCCTCGCGCGCCAGGTGATGGTCCAGCTCGAGCTGCGCCGGGCGATCGAGAACCGCGAGCAGGCGCTCGCCGCCCGCGCGCTAGCCGAGGAGCAGCTGCGGCTCGCGGTCGAAGCCACCGGCATCGGCATCTTCGACTTCGACCTCGCGAGCGGCGAGCTGCGCTGGGACGCGCGGGTGCGCGCCCTGTTCGGCGTACCGGCCCGCGGCCCGGTCACCTACGCCGAGACCTATCTCGGCGGCCTGCACCCCGACGACCGGGAGCGCGCGGACGCGGCGGTCCGGGCGGCCATGGACCTGGCCGGCACCGGCGCGCTCGACATCGACTACCGGGTGATCGCGGCCGACACCGGCGCGCAGCGCTGGATCGCCGCCCGCGGGCGGGCGATCCTCGAGGACGGCGTCGCGGTCCGCTTCATCGGCACCGTCCGCGACATCACCGAGCACAAATCCGCCGACCTCGCCCTGAAGGCGACCGAGGAGCGCTATCGCCTGGCGGCGCGGGCCACCACCGACGCGATCTGGGACTGGGACCTCGTCGCGGACCAGGTCCGGTGGAACGAGGCGCTGATGCTGGCCCACGGCCACGACCTCGCCGACGTCGCGCCGCAGGGCGCCTGGTGGCTCGCCCAGATCCATCCGGAGGACCGCGACCGGATCGCCCACAGCATCCATGCGGCGATCGACGGCGCGACCGAGACCTGGACCGACGAGTACCGCTTCCGGCGGGGCGACGGCAGCTACGCCGCGGTGATCGACCGCGGCTACATCATCCGCGACGGCGCGGGCCGGGCGGTGCGGATGATCGGGGCGATGCTCGACATCACCCGGCGCAACGAGACCGAGCGCCGCCTGCGCCAGAACCAGGCGCAGCTCGACACCGTGCTCCAGACCATGCCGGTGGGCATCCTGCTGGCCGAGGCCCCGAGCGGCCGGATCGTGTTCGGCAACTCGCGCCTGGAGCGCATCCTCGGCCACGCCACCCTCTACGCCGAAGACCGTGCCGGCTACGGCGCCTACCGCGCCTTCCGCTCGGACGGGGCGCCGGTGGCGCCGGAGGACTACCCGCTCGCCCGCCTCACCGCGGGCGAGGTCGACCATGCCGAGCTGGAAGCGCACTACCAGCGGCCGGACGGGTCGCGCCGCTGGATCGAGATCGTCGGCGAGGCGGTGAAGGACCCGTCCGGCGCCACGATCGGCGCCGTGGTGGCGATCAGCGACATCGAGGACCGCAAGCGCGCCGCGGCGCAGCAGGACATCCTCCACCACGAGCTCGGCCATCGCCTGAAGAACACGCTGGCGCTGGTCCAGGCGATCGCGACGCAGACCCTGCGCAACGTCACCGATCTGGACGCGGCGCGCGAGGCCCTGTCGGCCCGTCTCGTGGCCATGGGCAAGGCCCACGACATCCTGCTCTCCGGCGAGAGCGAGAGCGCCGGGATGGAGGCGGTGCTCAGCGGCGCGCTGAGCATCCACGACGACGGCGGGCCGCAGCGGTTCCGGCTGTCCGGCCCCGACCTCGCGGTCGGCCCGAAGGCGGCGCTGTCGCTGGCGCTGATGGCGCACGAGCTCGCCACCAACGCGGTCAAGTACGGCGCGCTCTCGGTGCCGGGCGGCAGCGTGGTCCTGGGCTGGCACGTCGCGGGCGAGGGGCCCGGCGCGGTGATCCACCTGCTCTGGCGCGAGCAGGGCGGTCCGCCGGTGGTCGAGCCGCGCCGCAAGGGTTTCGGCACCCGGCTGATCGAGCGCGGCCTCGTCGGCGCGATCGGCGGCGCGGTGGCGCTGGCCTACCCGGAAACCGGCGTCACCTGCACGGTCACGGCGCCGCTCAGCGGATTGATGGAAGCGTAGGGCGGATCGCCGCCGGGCACGCCGAGGCTCCGCTCAGCCCGGATCGTCCGCGGGCTTCGGGCCGGGCGGCGCGAAGAAATCCTCCGGCGGAGCGACGACGACGCGCCCGGCCGCCACGTCGAGCTCGGGAACGAAGGCCTTGGTGAAGGGCAGCAGCGCGGTGGCGCCACCCTGCGCGGGCTTGATCTCGAGGAGATCGCCGCCGCCGTAGTTCGGCACGGCGACGATGGTGCCGAGCACGGTGCCGGCGGCATCGATCGCCAGCAGCCCGACGAGGTCGGCGGTGAAGACCTCGTCCTCATCGGGGTCGCCGAGGCGCTCGCGGGGGACGTGGAGGAGGGTCCGGTTCAGCGCCTCCGCGCCGGTCCGGTCGGAGACGCCGCGCACCCGCGCGATCAGCAGGTCGGGCGAGGAGCCGGGCGCCGGGCGCACGCTCGTCAGCTCGAACGTCCGGCCGTCGGCCGCGACGAGGGGGCCGTAGCCGGCGATCGCCTGCGGGTCGCCGGTATAGGATTTCAGGCGGATCTCGCCGTTCAGCCCCTGCGCCCGCCCGAACTCGCCCATCACGACGAGGCTCGGATCGATCGCGGCGGGAGCCGGCTTCGCCGCGGGCGTGGGCCGCGGCGAGGTCTGAGTGCCGGGCGCGATGGCGCCGCGGCGCGCGCCGTCGCCGCGGGATGGGCCTGCGGGACGACGCATGCTGGCGCTCCTTAAGCGGCCGCGTCCTCGGCGGGCTTGGCGGCCTTCTCGGCGCGCTTGGCGGCGCGCTCCTTGGCCTTCTCGCCCGGCTCGGCCTTCTGCGGGTTGTTGCGGGTGGGGCGCTTGGCGAGGCCGGCGGCGTCGAGGAAGCGCAGGACGCGGTCGGTCGGCTGCGCGCCCTTGGCGAGCCACGCCGTGATCTTCTCGGCCTCGAGCACGATGCGGGCCGGGTCGTCCTTGGCCTTCATCGGGTCGTAGGCGCCGACCTTCTCGATGAAGCGGCCGTCGCGGGGCGCGCGGGCGTCGGCGACGACGATGCGGTAGTACGGGCGCTTCTTGGCGCCGCCACGGGTGAGGCGGATCTTGAGGGACATGTCTTCAGCTCCTGATTTGCTTCGATCGATCGGCGAATCGTGGGTAGTGAGTAGCGAACAGATGGCCGAAAGCCCCGTTCGCTATTCGCTACTCCCCATTCGCCCTACTTCTTCTTCCCGAACGGGAAGCCGCCGAGGCCCGGCATCTTCGGCGCGCCGAGACCCGGAAGGCCTGGCATCTTGCCGCCGCCCCCGAGGCCGGGGGGCATCGGCGGCAGCTTGCCGCCGAACTGCTTCTGCATCGCCTCGATCTGCTCCGGCGTCGGCTCGGGCATCCCCGGGGGAAGCCCGGGCATCCCGCCCATGCCGCCCGGCATCCCGCCGCCGCCGAGGCCGAACATCGAGCCCAGCGCCTGGCCGATGCCGCGCTTGCCTGAGCCCATCGCCTTCATCATGTCGGCCATGGTCCGGTGCATCTTCAGGAGCTTGTTCAGCTCCTCGACCTTGGTGCCCGAGCCGGCCGCGATGCGCTTCTTGCGGGAGTTCTTGAGGAGATCGGGGTTCTTGCGCTCCTGCGCCGTCATCGAGGAGATGATCGCGCGCTGGCGCTTGAACATCTTCTCGTCGAGGTTGGCGCCCTCGACCTGCTTCTTCATCGCGCCCATGCCGGGCAGCATGCCCATCAGGCCGCCGATGCCGCCCATCTTCTCCATCTGGGCGAGCTGCATCGACAGGTCGTCGAGGTCGAACTTGCCCTTGCGCATCTTCTCCGCGGTGCGGAGCGCCTGCTCGTGGTCGATGGTCTCGGCCGCCTTCTCGACGAGCGAGACGATGTCGCCCATGCCGAGGATGCGGTTGGCGACGCGGGAGGGGTGGAACTCCTCCAGCGCGTCGACCTTCTCGCCGGTGCCGACGAGCTTGATCGGCTTGCCGGTGACGGCGCGCATCGAGAGCGCCGCACCGCCGCGCGAATCGCCGTCCATGCGGGTGAGCACGATGCCGGTGACGCCGAGGCGCTGGTCGAAGGCGCGGGCGGTGTTGACCGCGTCCTGGCCGGTGAGCGCGTCGGCGACGAGCAGGACCTCGTGGGGTTTCGTCGCCGCCTTCACCTCGGCGGCTTCCTGCATCAGGGCCTCGTCGACCGTGGTGCGGCCGGCGGTGTCGAGCATCACCACGTCGAAGCCGCCGAGCCGGGCGGCATCCATCGCGCGCTTGGCGATCTGCACCGCCGACTGGCCGGCGACGATCGGCAGGCAGGCGACGCCGACCTGGCCAGCGAGGACGGCGAGCTGCTCCATCGCCGCCGGACGGCGGGTGTCGAGCGAGGCGAGCAGCACCTTGCGCTTCTCGCGGTCCGACAAGCGGCGGGCGATCTTGGCCGTCGTGGTGGTCTTGCCCGAGCCCTGCAGTCCGACCATCAGGATCGGCACGGGGGCGGGCGCGTTCAGGTCGATCACCGCGGCGTCGGTGCCGAGCATCGCCACGAGCTCGTCGTTGACGATCTTCACGACCATCTGGCCGGGCGTCACCGACTTCAGCACGACGGCGCCGACGGCCTTCTCGCGCACCGCGTCGGTGAAGCCGCGGACCACCTCGAGCGCCACGTCGGCCTCGAGCAGGGCGCGGCGGACCTCGCGCATCGCGGCGGTGACGTCGGCCTCGGTCAGCGCACCCCGGCGGGTGAGGCCGGAGAGGATGCCGGACAGGCGGTCGGAAAGGCCCTCGAACATGGCGCTACTGGTCCAGCCCCGACGCGGCGGCGCGACGCGCCTGGAACGCATCCTCGAAGGCGCCGACCGCGCGGGCGAACTTGTCCCGGCAGCCCGGATTGCAGAAGCCGACCACGGCGCCGTTGTACAGCGTCAGCGAATCGGCCGCGATCGGCTTGCCCGACCAGGGGCAGACCTCGTTCACGGCATCCTCGATGCGCAGGGCGGCGGATGGGGTCATGGCGTGGGTCAAGGACGGCCTTCGTGAGGACGCTGCCGCCAACGCCGAGCACGCCCGAGGGCGCGGACGCGCTGTCGGGCGTTGACCTCCGGTCTCGGTGGACCGGTCGGCTTCGGAGTCGACGAAGAACGTCGGATGCGCCGGGCGATACGGAAGCTCACGCGAAAAGTCAATTTCGCGACGGATCTGCAGCGGTCCGTCGTCCCCGCCGACGGCCGGGCTCGCCTTTTCGCACGGTCCTCCCACCTTCGGAAGACCAAGGCGCCAAGGAGGAGACCCGCATGGCATACGTATCGGCCAAGATCGTGGAAGAGGGCAGGGCGGCCAAGAAGCAGGGCGCGCCGCTCTCGGCCGACCCCTACCCGGCCGGCTCGCAGGACAGCGCGGACTGGCTCGAAGGCTACACCTTCGACGAGCGCGAGCAGAACGTCGACCAGGAGAGCGACCAGGAGATCGAGAAGGGCGCGGGCTGAGGGGCAGGGCGGGATCCGGCCCACATTCCCGTGATCGGACGGCGAGACGGCGTTAACCTTTACCGATCGTTAAGCATGTTCGGCGCTGAATGGCCTCGATCGTTGAGGACATGCCGATGTCGGACCCCGCCCGCAACCTGCCACCCTACGAGTCCGGTGGACGCCCGGCCCCGGGCCCGCTGCGCGACTGGCTCGCCGCCATGAAGGCCCAGGCGCCCGCCGCCCAGGCCCCGGCACAGCCCCAAGTCGAGGCGCGCCAAGTCGAGGCGCGCCATGCCGAGGCGCGCCCGGCGCCGCGCCCCGAGGCCCGCGCCGCCGAGCAGGCCTGGTCGCCCCGGATCGTGCAGCAGCCGGCCGAGGCCCCGCGCTCGAACTCGGACGCCGAGGACGTCTCGGAGCTGATGGCCGAGAACCTGATGCTGAAGGCCAAGCTTCGGCTCGAGGCCGACCGCCACGGCGAGCTGCAGACCCTGCTCGCCCAGGAGATCCGCGAGCTGCGCAACCACGTGCAGATCGAGATGAACGCCCTCCAGGAAATCCGCGCCGAGCGCGATCACTTCCGGGGGGAGCGCGATCAGATCCGCGACGAGCTCGACGCGATGCGCGAGGAGCGCGACCTGTGGCGCGCCCGCACCGAGGCGCTGGCGCAGCCGTTGTTCCAGAAGCGCTGAACCGGCTTCGCATCGGCACGGCGACGCGATCGCCGTGCCCCCCGAAAAGCCGAAGGGCCGCCCGTGAGGGCGGCCCTTCCATTGCCGAACCGCGGTCCGGCCGAAACTGTCCCGAGTGTGCGGCTCGAGCGCCCTTAGAAGGAGGCGCCGGAGGCGACGGTCCAGGTCCGGTAAGCCGAAGACAGCGGCTGATGACAATGAGACACTGGATCACCTCCTTTCGTTCGTTGCTGGGACCCCGAAGGTAGGCGGTGGGACCCGCCCTGTGAAGCCCCTCGCCTGCGTTGTCTCGCCGCCCCCCGCGGCCGCGCGGCCGGCGGGGCGTCAGGGGCGACTCGCGACGACGGTGGCGACGAGGTCCCGCAGGATCGTGGCCAGCTCGGCCTGCGCGGCGGGCGTCGCGAGGTTGTGGTCGGTGCCCGCGATGATCGCGACCGGCGCGCCGAGGCGCCGGGCGGCCCGCTCCGGCGTGCGGCCGACATGCCTGCGCAGGGCGGGGATCCCGGGATCGCCGACCGCGTAGACGAGGCGCAGAGGCGCGCCGCGCCGGCGCATCGCCGCGATCCGGCGCGCGACGCTGCCGCCCTCGGGCGCCGGACGGAACAGCGCCTTCCACCGGCGTTCGGCCATGCACAGGCCGCGGCGCAGGAGCACGCTGCCGATCGCCCGGACGCCGACCTCGCCCTTGAGCAGGCGGCGCCACGTGCTGCCGCGCCGGAGCAGGGCGGCATAGGTCGCGGCGCTTCCCACCGTCCGGCGCACGACGGCGTCGACGTCGTCGTCCGGGTGCCAGTCGAAGCAGTAGAGGTTGGCCAGCAGCGCGCCCGCGACCCGGCGGTCGCGCCACGCCGCCTGGAACGCCGCGTAGGCGCCGCTGCAATTGCCGACGAGGACGACCCGGCTCGCGCCCTGCGCCTCGAGGTGGTCCAGGGCGTGGCGGAAATCGTCGAGGGTGTCGGCCGAGAACATCGGCGAGGCGCCGCCCGGCCGATCCGCGCTGTCGCCGACCCCGGCCAGATCCATCCGCAGCGACGGCACGCCCTCGGCCGCGAGAACGCGGGCCATCCGCGTCGCCTGACGGCCCCAGCCGGAATGCGCGCTGAGGCCGGCGGCGATGAACAGGACCGTCGGCGCCCCCGTCGACGGGCCGGTCGGCCGGGCGTGGATGCCGAACAGCCCCGGCCCGAACCGGGCCGCCTCCTCCCGCCAGCCGCCTCCGGCAAGATGGGCGGGCGCCGCGACGGCGCGCGCCGAATTCGGCCGGGGCAGGGCGCCTGCGGTCGCGAAGGCGACCACCTCGGCGAAGGCCGCCTCGGGTGCCTCCGAGAACAGCGGGTTGCCGACGAGCTGGGCGAGGCCGGGCAGGGCGCCCGCCGTCACCGCGGCGCCGAGCGCGGCGTAGCGCTTGGCGAGGGCGTCGGTCTCCGCGCCGAGGATCAGGATCTCGGGCGCCGGCCGGACCGTCGCCGAAGCGAGGTCGATCCGCGCAAGGTCGGCCGCGAGCTCCGGGCCGATCGGAAAGCCGCCGACCGAGAGGCGACCGGGCATCTCGGCCGGCGCGGTGCCGTCCGACAGCTGGTTCACCGCCGGGGCCCGCAGCTTCATCTCGCGCAGGTACCCGCGCCCGGTCCGGCACGGCGCCATCAGCACGAGCCGGTCGACGCCGCCCTCCTCGGCCACGAGCGCCGCCAGCGTCGCCCCGAGCCGCAGGCCGACGAGGACGACCTCCGTCACCCCCGGTTCCTCGCGCAGGAAGCGCACCGCCCTGCGGACCGCATCGCGCCACGCCGCCAGCGTCCCGGCGCCCGCATCCGCCGAATCGCCCTCGCCCGGATAGTCGAAGCGCAGGGTCGCGCAGCCGGTGGCGGCGATCCGTCCGGCCAGTGCCCGCCACGGGCGATGCGCCGAGAGCTGCTCGAAGCCGGTCGCACCGCACAGGATCACGCCGCGCCGGCCGATGCCCGGGCTGAACCATCCGAACAGGCCGTCGATCACGACCGGTTCCGCTTCGAGGGGCGACAGGCGCTGCGGCAAGGGAGCGTGCATCATCAAGGTTTTAGAACCTCACGATCTCGTTTGTGTTGACGGCCCGGACGATCCCGCGCGGACGGCCGTCCCCGACGAGGGCAATGCGCCGCCGCGTGCCGGGCGCGAGATGGAAGCCGTCGTCGGCGGGACGCGCGTCCGTCTCGGTCTCGATCCGCACGCAGAGCGCGAAGCGGTCCGCCGCGACCCGGAGGACGGGACCGGCCGCGCCGGCCTCGATCGCGGCGGCGAGCCCGATCGGGCGCGGTGCCGGATCGCGCCCTTGCGGGAAGTGGAAGCTCTCGGCGAGGACGCCGTCGCGGTCCGGGCCGATCAGGCTCGCGTGGGCGAGGCTGTGCGCGGGGGGGCCGAAGCGGTAGCTTCCGGTGGCATCGAAGAACCGCCCGAGCAGCGTCGCGCTCGACCAGGTTCCCGAGCTGCGCGGATCGCACGCGATCGCGCGCTCGGCCTGCTGCACCACGCGCCCCTCGGCATCGCTGAAGACGAGCCGCAACGTTGCGGACAGCGGCGCGGCCGTCTCGTTGTGGACGTGGAGGTGCAGGCCGTTCAGGCCCTCGTCCGAGATCGCCAGCTGGATGGGCCGGAAGGCGCGCTTGAGGGCGTACCACGCCGATTTCGGGCGGCCGGCCGCATCGACGACGCCCCATCCGATCCCGGGGGCGAGGTCGCGGAAGTTCCACACGAGCCCGCCGGCGGTGGGCGAGCGCGCCCGGCGCCACTCGCCGAACACCGCCTCCATCACCTCGGCGCTCGTCGCGCGGGCGAGCGCGCGGTAGCGGTCCGGGTCGTCGCGACGCAAGGTCTCGGGGTCGAGCCCGAACAGCGTCCGAAGATAGTGGTCGCGGACCTGCTCGAAGTCCCAATCCGCGCCGCGGTCGCGCGGGATCGCCGCGGCCCAGGCCGGGCCGGCGGGGTCTAGGAGGTCAGCCTCCCGCAGCGTCGCGTCCTCGGGCACGTTGGCGAAGGCCAGGCATTCCGAGGCGAAGCCGACCTCGGCGCGGCGCGCATCCTCCAGCGGCCGGCGATAGGCGCCGACGCCGTAATAGTGGGCGAGCCCGGCCTCGGTCGAGAACGGCAGGTCCCCGCCGAAGGGCGAGTTCGGCACCACCACGAGGTCCGGCCGCAGGCGGGCGACGCGGGCGGCGAGGACGTCGTCGGCAAGGCCCCCGGTCCAGGCGTCTTGGGGGAACCCGAGCATCGCCGCCTGCTGCGCGACCTCGCTGCCGCCGCACAGGACGCAGAGCGAGGGCGAGGCCTGGGTGCGGTCGAGGAAGCCGTCGATCTCGGCGAGCAGCAGCTCCCGAAAGGCCGGATCGTCGACGGGGTAGTCGAAGTTGGCGAGCATCAGGTCCTGGAAGACCAGAATGCCGAGCTCGTCGCACAGGTCGTGGAAGGCGTCGGATTCGTAGAGCGTGATGCCGGAGACCCGCAGCATGTTCATGCCGGCCTCGTGCGCGAGCGCCAGCAGCGGGCGGCACGCCTCGGCCGAATGGCCGACGAGGTCGGCCGGCGTCCAGCACGCGCCGCGGCAGAACACCGGCACGCCGTTGACCGTCAGGCTCAGGCCCTCGGCGAACGGCCGTTCCAGCGCGATCGTACGGAAGCCGACGCGACCGAGCGCCAGCACATGGCCGTCGATCTCGGCCTCGACCGCGTGGAGGCGCGGCTCGCCGTGGGTGTGCGGCCACCACAAGGCGACCTCGGGAATCAGCACCTCGCCGGCGAAGCCGCCCGCCGCGTCGGCCTCGATCACCGCCTCTGCCCCGGCGCAGCGGAGCGTCAGCCGGGAGCCTCCGGCATCGGCGAGGGCGAGGCCGAGGCGCAGGCGGCCGGTGCCGCCGTCGAGCGCGGCGCACAGGTCGACCGACAGCACGTACGGACGACCGGGACCGATCGCGGTCCGGGTGACGGGCCGGTACGGGCCGACCGTGTCGATCGGCGGGCACCAGCCGGGCATGAAGCCGAGCAGGCTGGTGCGGACGTGGCGCAGCGCTCCGGGCGTCGCCAGGCGAGGGCGCCAGCGCCCGCGCCGGTTGGGCCGGGCGAGCTCGGCCTGCAGGGCGCGGAAGCACAGAGCGAGCTCGACCGTGCCCGTCCCCTCGACCGCGATGGCGTGGGCGAGGAACATCGAGCGCGTCTCGAGGCGGAGCACGCCGTCGACCCAGATCTCGGCGAGCGTCGCCAGCCCCTTGAAGCGGAGGGATTCGCGGCCCTGCAGGGTCAGCGCGGTGCGGTACCAGACGTCCGCCCCGTGGAGCGGCGTCGGCTCGGCCTCCGACCAGAGGCCGGCCGCACGGAGCGCGGCGGCCGCGGTGCCGGGGACCTCCGCCGAAATCCAGCCCGGCAGGCTCGCCGCCTCGCCCGACCCGGCGCAGGCACCGGGCGCCGTCACCACGAGGGACCACGGCCCTTCGATCGTGCGGGCCGGGATGCCGTCGACGGCGTGGAGGCGGGCCACGGCGCCGTCCCTCAGCGCAGGGCGCGGTCGAGGGCGGAGAAGACCGCGTCGTAGCTCGCGGCGGGGCGCTCGAGCGCGGCCGCCAGCGGCGCGGCGTTGCGCCGGCCGAAGGCGCGGGCGAGCTGGAACTGGAACGCCTTGGTCTCCTGTGCCAGCCGCGTCGCCGCCTCCGCCGCGGTGGCGAGATCGGCCAGCCCCGCGGCGTCGAGCCAGGCGAGGTGGCTGCCGAGAAGCTCGAAGTTGGCCCCGAGCTGGCGTGTGGTGTTGAAGGCGTAGCGGTGGAAGACCGAGAGCGGCTGCAGCACGAGGGCCTCGCCGGTCTGCTCCAGCGCCGCCTGGAAGGCGCTCACGGGGTTCGTCCGCGGGGCGCGGGTGCGATGCCCGCACAGCAGCGTGCCGGCCGCCGCCCGCAGCGCGCGAGGCGGCAGGGGCGGGGCGACCACCTTCACGAACTCGGCGTAGGGCGCCAGCAGGGCAGGGCCGAAGATGCCGTCGTAGTCGTCGGCGGCGAGCTGGAAGCGGCCGGCATTGTGCAGGTAGTCGAGGGTACGCCGCCGCGGGTCGAGCCCGAGGATCGCGATCGTCGTCTTGGCGTGCTCGCGCCCGTAGGTGGTGCCGGCGGTGTCGGGCAGGTGGATCGCGTCGACCTCGACGAGCACCGGGCAGCCGCGGGCGACCTGGACGCTCGCGTGGCGCTCGAGCCCGTCGTAGACGGCGAGCTCCTCCAGGCGCAGGCCGTAGAGCGCCTCGATGTCGGCCATCGCCGGCTTGAAGAAGGTGAACTGGTCGCCCTCGAAATCCTGGCGCAGGGTGAAGCCGAGCATCCCCTCCGGTTCGAGCCCGCGGGCGTGCAGCAGCTCGATCCAGAGGTCGACGTAGCAGTTCGTCTCCGGCCAGGCGCGGGCCGGGGCGTGGAGCGGGTGGGGCGCCGGCTCGGGGGCGGCGTCCGGGGCACGGTCGAGGGCGAGGGCGGCCGGCACCGTCCTAGCCCCAGAGCTGCGTGCGCACGTCCGCCGGCCAGGCGGCGAGGTCGAGGCCGTGGTGGCGCAGCAGCGCGAGCGTGATCCGCTCCAGGCCGAACCCGACGCAGGCGGTGTGGGCGACGGCGCCGTCGGCCTGGCCGATCTCCCAGGTGCTGCCGAAGTGGTCCTGGTGGTAGTTGAAGCTCAGGCAGGCGGTCGGTGGGGCCTCGCTGTTGACCGGCACGTTGAGCTCGAACTTGAGCCCCTGCATGCGCTGGTTGTTGGCCAGCATCCGCCCGGCGCGGCCGAAGAACGGGTCGTTGGCCGGGTCGACCGCCAGCGGCAGGCCGAGGGCGCGCATCATCGCGGTGCCGCGCTCGAGCCAGACCTCGCGGAAGGCCAGCACCTGCTCGGGGCTGCCCATGCGCACGTACTCGCGCATGCGGAACATCTGCATCCGGGTCGGCTCGACCGAGGGCTCGTGGCGGAAGCAGTAGGATTGCAGGTCGAACAGCAGGCCGCCGGCCGGCAGGGGACCGCGCGCGGCGGCGACCGGGTAGAGCGGGTAGCAGGCGGCCGGCGTCAGCACGATGTCGGTGCAGGCCTGGTCCTGGGTCCAGTCCCGCCCGGCCTCGACGCAGGCGAGGAGGCGCGCGTGGGCGGCCTCGTCGCCGCAGAAGCTGTGCACGGTGCCGGCGAGGTTGGGGAAGCCCTTGAGATAGCCGCTGCGCTCGAAGGCCGGGCGGCTCATGCCCGGCGGGAAGCGCATCCGCTCGGCGCCGTCGGCCGCGCCGAGGCGCGAGACGAGGGCGTCGAGCGCCTCGACCACGCTCTCGAAGTCGCCGCCGCGCCCGTACAGCCCGTCGATCCCGGTGCGCACCAGGTGGCCGCGGTCGAACAGGCGGTCGAGGAACGAGCGCGGTTCCGCCGCATCCGCCTGGGACGGGCTCGTCTCGAGCGGCGCGGCGAGGGTCGGGGTGGCCAAGCTGTCCATCACGCGCTCAGGAATTGGCCGTTGCCCTTCTGCACCAGCAGAAGGTTGGCGGTGTTGCTGTGGATACGGTCGTTGCTAATCATCAGCGGCGCCGACATCACGTCGCGCAGCGCCCGGCCGAGGCTGAACGGGGTTCCGTTCTTGTAGCCGGCGATGCCGACGATCCCCAGCGCCAGCTGGACGATGGCGACGGCCGCGGTCGAGGCGGTGGTCTTCACGTTGTTCAAGGCCACCGCGAAGCCGATCGAGCCGAGCAGATCGGGCGCGCCCTGGGCTTCCGCGTAGTGGCGCAGCCCGCCCTGGATGGTCCCCTTCATCGCCTGCAGCGCGCTCGTCGCCTCGGCGAGACGCAGGGCGCCCGGCGGCACCGTGCCCGGCCGCCGGCGGGCCTCGGCCTGGACGAAGGTCCGCGCCCGGTCGACGGCATGGCTCGCGATCCCGAACCAGACGCTGCTCCACAGCAGGTGCGAGGAGGCCAGCATCGACTGGGCCGCGATCTCGGCGAAGGGCTTCGGCAGGATCTGGGCGATCGGCACGTCGCGGGCGGCAAGCAGGAAGCCGTCGCTGCAGGTGCCGCGCATGCCGAGCGTGTCCCAGCGGCTGGTCCGCTCCAGGGTGATCTGGTCGGCCGTCAGCGCGACAAGGACCTGGTCGGAGGAGGCGGCGTCCGGATGGCGCCGGCCGGTGGCGAGGATCACGTCGGCGTGGGCGCCGTAGGAGATCACGGTGGCGTCCTTGCGGAAGGCGAACGCGTCGCCCTCGGCCTCGACCGCGCAGAGGCTGTTGCGCAGGTCGCCGCCGATGCCGCCCTCGGTGGTCGCCGAGGCGACGAGCAGCTGCCGCTCCGCCACCCGCTGCATCAGCGCGCGGTGCCAGGCGCTCTCCCCGCCATGGGTGACGAGGCTCGCGACCTTGATCTGGTGCATCGCGAACACCATCCCGGTTGCGGCGCAGGCCTGCCCCAGGCCGAAGCAGGCCTCCGCCAGCCGGCTCATGTCGGCCCCCTCGCCGCCGAACGCCTCCGGGATCTGGATCCCGAGGAGCCGCTCCTCGCGGAGCGCGGCGACGGCTTCCGCGGGGAAGCGCCCCTCGCGATCGACGGCGTCCGCATGGAGCGCGGCGACCTGCGCGACCCGGCGGATGCGCTCCGCGAAGGCCGGCGGAGCGAGAACCGGTTCGGGGGGCACCCGCTTGGCGAGCGCGCTCATGCGTCCACCGGCTGGGCGATCGTCGCGACGGTGCTGCGGATCGCGCGGATCGTCGCGAACGACGCCCGGTTCAAGAGATGATCGGGGAACTCGATGTTGAACCGCTCCTCGAGCGCGAGCATCAGCTGCACGGATCCGAAGGAGCACAGGCCCTTGTCGAACAGATCGTCGTCGTCCGAGAGCCGGTCGACTTGGCCGGACAGGGACTCGATTCCACCGAGCGTTTCGCGAATGTCGTGAGAGGAAATCATTGCACGCAACACCATCTGATCCATCTCGAACCTGAAGCCTTGGACTGTCGTCGTCAATTCTTACTCTTCAATAAAGTTAACTTAATAATTGGTGAATTCTAAAGCTTTGATGTCTATCGCGCTGGAAGTCGGTATTCGCTCCTTCGCACCGCGAGACAGGATTCGCCGGAGGCGAGGCGGCGATGCGCGAAGCGGCGATCGAAAGCACGCCGCAGATCGAATTGACGACATTGCGCACAATCCATGTGCGAAGTGCCGGCAGGATCTGTGTTTCGACGGCTTCCGTGGTCGGTTGCGCGGGCCAGATCGCTACATCCGTATGCAAGCTGGCTAAAGGTCACTCGATTCGTTGCCGTGATGCAACAGCGGCGTCGCACGAGGTCTTCGAGGAGGATTCGACGTTGCTCGGGTGGACCGGTTCGCACACAGTGCTCGGGCACTGGGGGCATCGCAAAAGCGGGCCCGATGAGCCCGCACCAAAAAGCGGGCCGCAAAACAAGGTGTGACGCGATCGGCCCCGGCCCCGCGACCACACGATCCTCGGGTCTCGAAGCTTTTGGAGATATCTATGACGCT